>PWNW01000184.1 GCA_003557605.1 Spirochaetaceae bacterium | reverse complement strand
CCTGTCGTCACCTGGCTGATGCCGATGATCAACGCGTTTATCTATTCAATCGGCAGCTAGCATCACTTATGATTTTCCGTTTCCCGCTGCGGCAGCATCATCAAGGGCTGCCTGTGCGGAATTGAACACTTCAGTCGGACAGGGATCAACTCCCCAGATTTCAGATGCATACTGTCCAATAGTTCTGTCTGTTGAAAACTTACAGGAAGATGCAATATTAAGGATTGCCCGCTTTCTCCATTCTGTCTGGTCATCCCGATAGAGGTCCCTGGCCTGCTGATGCACATCGCGGTAAGAGGCAATATCAGCGAAATGCATGTAGCGGTCTCCATCGTCAAAGAGGGATTTTCTCAAGGGCTCAAAGATCCCAGGTTCGGAAAAGTTGAAATACCCTGACAAGATCAGGTCAATTGCCCTGCGGACCTCTTCATCGGCAAGACAGTAATCATAGGGATTGTAGGTTTGGGAAAGGGCCTGGATTTCTTCAGCGCTGCTGCCGAAAATGAAGACGTTCTCTTTTCCTGCCTCCTCAGCAATTTCAACATTCGCTCCGTCCATGGTGCCCAGGGTAAGTGCACCGTTGCACATGAACTTCATGTTTCCAGTCCCCGACGCTTCAGTTCCTGCAGTAGATATCTGCTCGGAAATATCGGTGGCGGGAATGATCTTTTCTGCAAGGGTGACCCGGTAGTTGGGAAGAAAATACACCTTCAGTCTGCCTTTCATCGCAGAATCATTATTAATCACTTCCGATATATTATTAATGAACTTTATAATCAGCTTGGCAATCGTATAGCCGGGAGCGGCCTTCCCGCCGAAGAAGAAGGTTATCGGATGCACATCCTGGGGGTCCGAATCACGCATGCGGTTGTAGAGCATCACAATGTGCAGCGCATTGAGCATCTGGCGCTTGTATTCGTGTATCCGCTTTACCTGGGTGTCGTAGATGCTCTGGGGGTCAACCTTCCAGCCGAATTCCTTGAAGATATACTGTGATGCCTGCTGCTTTGCCTGGAGCTTTACTTCTACGAATGCTTTCTGGAATGCAGCATCGGTGCTGAGGGGAGCAAGCTGTTTCAGATGACTGAAATCGGTGATCCACTGGTCCCCGATAGTTTCGGTTATCAGGCGGGCTAATGGGGGATTTGCGCTGAGCAGCCACCTCCTCTGGGTAATCCCGTTGGTTTTGTTGTTAAACCGCTCAGGGAACATCCTGGCAAGGTCCGGGAACATGCGTGTCTTCAGCAGCTGGGTATGAAGTGCTGCAACACCGTTGGTCGAATGGGTGCCGATGATTGAGAGATTTGCCATCCTGATCTGCTTCGGGCTGCCCTCCTCAACAATGCTGATGCTGCTGATCTTCTGCATCTCTCCTGGGAAAAATGTAATTGCCCGCTGGAGGAACCGATGATTTATCTCATAGATTATCTGCAGATGCCTTGGCAGGTTAGCCTCAAGCATAGGGACCGGCCATTTCTCCAGTGCTTCGGGCATCAGTGTATGGTTTGTGTAGCCGGCGCTTTTTATCGTGATGTCCCAGGCGGTGTCCCAGTCGATCTGATGCTCGTCCACCAGCAGCCGCATAAGTTCCGGTATAGCCAAGGAGGGATGCGTGTCGTTGAGCTGCAGAGCCACGTAATCAGGAAACTGTTCCCATGGTACCTGGTATTTCCTGAATCTCCTGAAGATGTCAGCCAGGGAGCAGGCGACGAAGAAATACTGCTGCCTGAGGCGAAGCTCCTTGCCTAGATAGAGGTTGTCATTGGGATATAGCACCTGGGAAAGGTTTTCTGCCATGACCTTTGCCCTGACAGCCTCAACATAGTCTCCCTCGCTGAAGTCCTGGAAGTTGAAACCCGAAGCTGCCCTGGAGCTCCAGAGCCGCAGGGTGTTCACGGTCTTTCCGCCGTATCCGACGATCGGGGTATCATAGGCAAGTCCGATGACGTTCTGGGTATCATCCCAGGTATACATGCGCCTTCCCTGTGAAACAGTGCTGTCCACCCGTCCGCCGAACTGCACCGGAACCTCAATGTCCCGTCTTTCCACTTCCCAGGGATTTCCAAACCGGAGCCATTCATCCGGTTCTTCCTTCTGGTAGCCCTGCAGAATCTGCTGGCGGAATATCCCGTAGTTGTACCGGATCCCGTACCCGAAGGCAGGCAGGTCCATGGTTGCCATGGAGTCAAGAAAGCATGCGGCAAGGCGGCCCAGGCCTCCGTTGCCGAGCCCGGCATCCACCTCATGATCGATGATTTCCTCATATGAATAGCCGAGATCGCTGAGGGCCCTGCGGAATTCATCTTCAAGCTTCAGGTTGTTCACGTTATTGGTCATTGCGCGGCCCATGAGGAATTCCAGGGAGAGGTAGTAGATCCTCTTTACCTGCCTGTCATGGTGGAGCTGCTGGGTGTGGATCCATTGGTGGATCAGCCGGTCTCTGACGGCATAGGCAATAGCCATGAACCGGTCCTTGTCTGTGGCTGAGTATCTGTCACAGCTTAGGGTGTATTTGAGGTGCTCCGCAAAGTCCCATTTAATGGACCTGCAGTCCCGCCCGAACCTTCGTTGTATTGCACTCATCTGGAATTATCTCCTGGTAAACCGGTTTAGGTATCTTGTATATCATCACAGATATCAGTAATATGTGCAAGTGCCGTTACGGACAAAGCAACTTTTTTCCGCTCCCATGAAGGAATCTATTGACAAAAATACCCTGCTTTGATACCTTCAGCGCTACGCGGATAATGGGAAACTGCGGTTTGCCCTTGTAGCTCAGTCGGCAGAGCACCACCATGGTAAGGTGGGGGTCACCGGTTCAAATCCGGTCGAGGGCTTTTCTATGGTGAGGAGTGAAAAAGATGGCAAGTAAGAAAAAGGGACCGGTAGAGAAGATTTCTCTTCAGTGCTCAGAGTGCAAGCGAAAGAACTATACCACAGAGAAAAACAGAAGAAACACCCAAGGAAAGATGGAGTTCAGCAAGTACTGCAAATTTGACCGGAAGCACACCCTCCATAAAGAAGCAAAGATTAAATAGTCTGCTACATTCACAGGCCAGTAGCTCCAACGGCTAGAGCGCCGGTCTCCAAAACCGGATGTTGTAGGTTCGAATCCTACCTGGCCTGCTTTTCTTGTATTGAAAGGAGTGCAATCTAGATGAAAAAAATAGTTCGTTTTTTCAGGGAAAGCTACATGGAGCTGAAGCGTGTAGTATGGCCTACTCGAGATACTGTGATTGCCTCGACAAAGGTTGTGTTAGTATCCGTGTTCCTCTTTGCAGTGGTGCTTGGAATCGTTGATTTTGTGCTGCTGAGGGGACTGGACTTAATTTTCTGAAAAATTACAGAAGAAGGTATATATGGCAAAGAGCTGGTATGTGCTGCATACTTACTCAGGATATGAAAACAAAATTGAAAAAACAATCCGCAAGCTGATGAATGACCCTGCGGTGGGAACATATGTCTCTGATGTCAAGGTGCCTTCTGAGGATGTTGTAGAAGTAAAGGACGGGAAGAAGAAGATTACCACGAAAAAGTTCCTTCCCGGATACATTCTTCTGGAAATGGAGCTTCCTGATGTAGGATGGAAGGGAGTCTGCGGCCAGATTCGAAGAATTGAGGGAGTGACCGGATTTGTAGGAACCCTCGGAGGCTCGAAACCGAGACCAATTACTGCTGATGAGGCAAAACGTATTCTCCAGAAGGCAGGAGAAATAAAGACTGAGCGGGTGCTCCGGCCGAAGGACTCCTTTTCGGTGGGCGAGAATGTACGAATTGTTGAAGGACCCTTTGACACGTTTACCGGCACCATTGAGGAAGTGAACTATGAAAAGGGAAAGCTCAAGGTGACAGTAGGTATTTTTGGACGCTCCACTCCGGTTGAAGTTGATTTCCTGCAGGTTGAGAAGATCTAACTGATGAATATTATGACAGCCCTGAGGCTGTTTCATGATATCCCTGCCCGTAGGGCGGGGCAATGATGGGAGCTTGTCCTGCATGAGGGACAGGCGATAGTACCACAAGGAGAGCTTGCTATGGCGAAAAAGAAGATTACTGCAGTTATTAAGCTGCAGGTTCCAGCCCAGAAAGCTACTCCTGCACCACCCGTGGGACCTGCATTGGGACCCCACGGTGTCAGCGCACCGCAGTTTGTGCAGCAGTTTAACGAGAAGTCGAAAAACGTGGAAGCTGGACTGCTGGTACCGGTAGTCATTACCGTGTACCAGGACCGCTCCTTCACCTTCATTCTCAAAACTCCCCCTGCAGCGGTGCTGATAAAACGTGCCTGCGGTATCGCGAGCGGTTCCGGCGAACCTCATAAGACGAAGGTCGCTGTGCTGTCGAAGGCTGATCTCAAGGAGATCGCGGAGCTGAAAATGCCCGATCTCAATGCCAACGACATTGACGCTGCAATGAAGATCATTGCAGGAACTGCCCGAAGCATGGGCGTGACGGTGGAGGAATAGTATGAGGCGCGGAAAGAAGTACAGAGATGCCGTCGAGAAGATGGACCGGGAAGAATACTATCCGTTGGAAGATGCGCTGAAGCTGGTCAAGGACCTTGCATTTGCAAAGTTTGACGAGACAGTTGAACTGTCGATTAAGCTGAAGCTGAAGAAGAGCCAGACTGTCCGGGACACCCTGGTGCTGCCGCATCAGTTCTCGGAGGAGAAAAAGATCCTTGTCTTTGCAAAGGGTGAAAAGGCTGATGAGGCCCGGGAAGCCGGAGCCGCCTATGTCGGTGATGAAGACCTGGTAGAGAAGATCAAGGGAGGTTGGCTTGATTTTGACGTGGCAGTAGCAACTCCCGATATGATGAAGGATGTCGGCCGGCTTGGTCCGATACTCGGACGGAGGGGACTGATGCCTAATCCGAAGACTCGGACTGTGACGTTTGAAATCACTGAAGCACTGAAGGAACTCAAACAGGGACGGGTTGAATTCCGTTCCGACAAGACCGGAGTCGTGCACCTGGCTGTGGGCAAGGTGTCCATGGACCCTGAACAGGTTACCGAGAACGTTCGGATGATCCTTTCGGAGGTCCAGAAGAGGCGCCCCAGTGACACAAAGGGTGATTTTGTGCAGTCGGTGGCGGTGGGCTCGACCATGGGACCTGGTGTGAAAGTCCAGTTCCAGGAAGCTCGGTAAAGGAGGGCATGATGGCAGCGTATGAAGTGAAAATTCAGCAGAATAAAGTTGATGCCGTCCAGGCTCTGAAGGATGAGTTCAGCACCGTTGACAACTATATCTTTACCAACTACCGGGGACTGACGGTGGAGCAGATCACCGTGCTGAGGCAGAAGCTGTTTCAGGAAGAAGCCAGATACAAGGTTGTGAAGAACCGGTTTGCCAAGATTGCTCTGAAGGAGCTGGAACGTCCCGAAGTGGATGATCAGCTTACCGGACCGACGGCGATAGCTCTTCCCAAGGGTGATGCGGCTGCGGTGGCAAAGATACTGGTTGAATTTGCAAAGAATGCCCCTGTTGAAATCAAGGGCGGAATAGTTGACGGGAAAGTTTTCACGGCGAAGCAGATTGAGGAATTCAGCAAGCTTCCGTCACGGATTGAACTGCTCGGTATGGTTGTCGGGACTATGCAGGCCCCGATTCAGAACGTGGTGTATGTGCTGAACGCACTGCCCACCAAACTTGTACGGACTCTGCAGGCTGTTGCAGATAAACAAAGTGAATAACACAGTACTAGTCTTCATTAGTAGCATGCTATTACTGTGAAAAATATTATACAATAAGGAGAAGATAATATGGCTGCAATCAAGAAAGAAGATATTCTGGAAGCGATTTCCAACATGACTGTCCTGGAGCTCTCAGATCTCATTAAGAGCATGGAAGAAAAATTCGGCGTTACCGCTGCGGCTCCTGTCGCTGTTGCCGGTGCTGCGGCTCCTGCCGCTGCTGCTGAAGAGGTTGAAGAGCAGACAGAGTTTGACGTAATCCTGAAGGGTATTGCGGATGGGAAAAAGATTCCTGTTATCAAGGAAGTCCGTGCTATTACTGGTCTCGGACTTAAAGAAGCAAAGGATATCGTTGAGGCTGGCGGAAAGACCATTAAAGAAGCTGTTTCCAAGGAAGAGGCTGCTTCCATTAAGGAAAAACTTGAAGCTGCCGGCGCTGAAGTTGAGGTTAAATAACTGCTTCTGCAGCACATCGGTACAAATTCTCAGTTGCCGCCGGAGTCTGTTCCGGTGGTAATTTGTGTCCACAAGGCAGGCAGGATTTTCCAGTCTGCCTTTGATTCCATGTCCAGGGGGTAACAATGCTTGCCGAAGGCAAAGTCATTCAAAGAACCTATATTGGTGAGCAGTTTGAAGATATACTGGAGCTGCCGAATCTCATTGATGTGCAGCTCCTTTCCTTCGAACACTTTTTACAGAGGGAACGGCTGCGGCAGGGACTGCCGCTGCTGAATTACGGTCTGGAGGAGGTGTTTCAGACCACATTTCCCATCGAAAGTCCCAGCGGGGATATGCTGCTTGAATATGTTCAGTACAGCCTTGATGAAGCGCATATACGCCCTGAGATGGAATGCAAGCTCAAAGGCCAGACATACTCAATCACCATCAAGGCGAAGGTGAACCTGGTCTTTCTTGAGACCGGAGAAATTCGGCAGAAGGACATCTATATCGGTGATATCCCCCTGATGACCCCCCGCGGCACATTCATCATCAACGGTGCTGAACGGGTAGTGGTAAGTCAGATTCACCGGTCTCCGGGCGTGATTTTCTCCTTTGAGAAGGGAGTGTTTTCCTCCCGAATCATTCCATACCGGGGATCATGGCTTGAGTTTGAAATAGACCAGAAAAAAGAGCTGATCTTCGCTAAGATTGACAGAAAAAAGCGGATTCTCGGAACGTTGTTTCTCCGTGCCCTGGGCCTTGACAGCAGGGAAAAGATCCTTAAACAGTACTACCAGTCAAAGACCGTGGGCTTAATTGATTCCCGTGAGGAGAAAGAGGCGCTTGTTGATTCCGTGCTCTTCAGGGATGTGCATATTACTGTAGATGGAGAAAGGAAAAAACTCTACCGTGCAGGTGATAAGCTTCATCCCCATGAGATCGATGAGCTGATTCATTCCGAGGTGGATGAAATTGAGATCATTGATTTTGAACATGAGGATTCTCTCCATTCCCAGATTATTCTCCGGTGCTTTGAGCTTGAGGAAGCAAAGCATACCCGCATTGATGCGGGATATGATGAACCTGCCAAGGAGGATGCACTGGTGGCCATCTATTCAGTGCTGATGCCTGGAGAGCCCATATCGCTGGAGAATGCCGAGAAGGACCTCAATACTATGTTCTTTACCCATCGGAGATATGATCTCGGACGGGTTGGACGATATAAGCTGAACAAAAAACTTGATTACGAACAACCCCATGAGGAGCCGGTGCTCCATCGTGAGGACATCGTCAATACCATGCGGTATCTGATCAAGGTGTTTATCGGTGAAGAAAATGAGGATGACATTGACCACCTGGGAAACAGGAGGATCAGGTCAGTGGGAGAGCTGCTTCAGAATGCCCTGAAAACTGCATTTTCAAGAATGGAGCGGATTGCAAAAGAGCGGATGAACCTTGATACCGAACGTGCAGTTCCCCAGGAGCTGATTTCCATTAAGCCGGTTACAGCGGCTATAAAGGAGTTCTTCGGCTCCAGTCAGCTCAGCCAGTTTATGGACCAGGTCAATCCCCTTGCAGGGCTTACCCATAAGCGGCGGCTCAACGCCCTCGGGCCCGGAGGTCTTTCACGGGACAGAGCAGGCTTTGAGGTCCGGGATGTGCACTACACGCATTACGGAAGAATGTGTCCCATTGAAACCCCTGAAGGCCCGAATATCGGGTTGATCGTTTCATTGGCAAACTACACCCGGATCAATGAATACGGATTTCTTGAGACTCCCTATCGGAAAGTGGACGGTGGGAAAGTTACCAAGGAAGTGCACTACCTTTCTGCGATCGACGAAGAAAAATATTTTATTGCTCAGGCGAATGCGCTTTTTGGTGAAGACGGGAAATTCCTCACTGACCTGGTGTCGGTCAGGAAGTCGGGTGACTACACCACCAGGCCGGGAGATCAGATCCAGTTTATGGATGTCTCTCCGAAGCAGGTAATATCGGTGGCTACCTCCCTGATTCCTTTTTTAGAGCATGATGATGCCAACCGTGCGTTGATGGGCTCAAATATGCAGCGGCAGGCAGTGCCGCTGGTATTTCCGGAACCTCCGCTGGTGGGGACCGGTATGGAAGCGAAGACCGCCTATGATTCAGGTGTTATGGTCATTGCACAGCGCAGCGGAACGGCGGAGTACGTTTCAAACACGAAAATTATTATCAGGCCCGATGAAGCTGAGCATGAGCATGATGTGGATGAATATCTGCTGCAGAAATATCAGAGAACAAACCAGGATACCTGCTTTCATCAAATACCCATCGCTGAGGCTGGACAGACTGTGAAGGCAGGGGACGTCATTGCTGACGGTCCCTCGACAAAGCGCGGCGAACTTGCCCTCGGCAGGGATGTGCTTGTCGGGTTTATGCCCTGGAACGGGTACAATTATGAGGACTCAATTCTGATTTCCGAACGGGTGGTGAAGGACGATGTGTTCACCTCCATACATATTAAGGAATACAGCATTGATGTTCGGGAGACCAGGCTTGGTCCGGAGAAGCTGACCAGGGATATTCCAAATACCAGTGAGAAGTCCCTTGAGCAGCTTGATGAGGACGGCATCATAAGAATCGGCGCAAATGTGAAGTCCGGTTATATTCTTGTGGGAAAGGTTACCCCGAAAGCTGAGGCTGACTCGACCCCTGAATTCAAGCTGCTGAATTCAATCTTCGGAGAAAAGGCGAAGGAGGTCAGGGACACTTCTCTCAGGGTTCCCCACGGAACCGAGGGAACGGTCATAGACATACAGCGCCTGAAACGCTCTGAAGGCGATGATCTTTCTCCCGGAGTGGACGAAGTGGTGAAGGTGCTCATTGCGACAAAACGCAAGCTCAGGGAAGGTGACAAGATGGCAGGACGCCATGGAAACAAGGGTGTCATATCCCTGATACTTCCCGAGGAGGACATGCCCTACATGGAGGATGGAACTCCCCTGGATATTTGTCTTAACCCGCTGGGCGTACCTTCCCGTATGAATATCGGACAGCTTCTGGAGACACAGCTCGGCTGGGCCGGAAAGGTGCTGGGAAAATGGTTTTCAACCCCGGTGTTTCAGTCCGCAACCCCGGAGCAGCTTGAAGAGGTGATGATTGAGGCGGGCCTGCCGCTGACCTCAAAATCAAGGCTCAGGGACGGAAGGAGCGGTGAATATTTTGAAAATGAGGTATTTACCGGTTACCTGTATATGCTGAAGCTGCATCACCTTATTGACGACAAGATGCATGCCAGATCAACCGGCCCCTATTCGCTGGTGACCCAGCAGCCCCTGGGTGGAAAGGCCCAGTTCGGCGGCCAGCGTCTTGGTGAGATGGAGGTCTGGGCCCTTGAGGCCTATGGTGCGGCGAATACGCTGCAGGAACTGCTTACCATCAAGTCGGATGACATGAACGGCCGTGTGAGGATTTATGAGAATATTGTGAAGGGTGAACCCTCTTCAAGTGCTGGAATGCCTGAGTCATTCAATGTCCTGGTGCAGGAACTGCGAGGGCTGGCGCTTGATCTGACCATCCATGATTCACATAACAAGCAGATCCCCCTCACGGAACGTGATGAGGAGCTGATAAACAAGAAGGGCGACGATTTCTAAGACAGGAGCATGTCGGAATGAGAGAAATTCAGGATTTTGATAATATAAAAATTCAGTTGGCCTCCCCGGTGCAGATACGGGACTGGTCCTACGGAGAGGTGAAGAAGCCGGAGACGATAAACTACCGGACCCTTCGTCCGGAGAAGGACGGACTGTTCTGTGAAAAGATATTCGGCACCACCAAGGAGTGGGAGTGCTACTGCGGGAAGTTTAAGTCCATTCGGTATAAAGGGGTGATCTGTGACCGCTGCGGAGTGGAAGTCACCCATTTCAAGGTCCGTCGTGAGCGTATGGGCCATATTGAATTAGCCTCACCCGTATCTCATATCTGGTACTACCGGTCTGTGCCGTCAAGAATGGGCCTTCTGCTGGACTTAAGCGTGGCTGCGTTGCGCTCGGTGCTCTATTACGAGAAATACATTGTCATTGATCCGGGCGATACGGACCTGAAGCTTAAGCAGCTGCTCAATGAAGATGAGTACTATGAAGCTCGGGAGCGTTACGGGGAAAGCTTCACTGCCGGCATGGGCGCAGAAGCGGTAAAGATCCTTCTGTCTGCCATTGATCTTAACTCCCTTTCTGCGGAGCTGCGCGGGCGTATGATTGACAAGGGAGTCAAATCCGATAAACGTCTGCTCAGGCGCATAGAGATTGTGGAGAACTTCCGCGACTCAGGCAATAAACCTGAATGGATGATCCTTGATGTAATACCCGTCATACCGCCGGAACTGCGTCCCATGGTGCAGCTGGACGGAGGACGGTTTGCCACCTCCGACCTCAATGACCTGTACCGCCGGGTGATCAACAGAAATAACCGTCTCAAACGGCTTATGGCCCTCAATGCCCCGGACATCATCATTAGAAATGAAAAGAGAATGCTCCAGGAGGCGGTTGACGCCCTGTTTGACAATTCAAAGAAAAAACGGGTGGTGAAGGGAGCTTCAAACAGACCACTGAAGTCCCTTTCTGATATGCTCAAGGGAAAGCAGGGACGGTTCAGGCAGAATCTGCTCGGCAAGCGAGTTGACTACTCCGGCCGTTCGGTCATCGTGGTCGGTCCTGAGCTTCGGCTGCATCAGTGCGGGCTTCCTTCTAAGATGGCCCTTGAGCTGTACAAGCCCTTCATTATGAAGCGCCTTGTGGAAAAAGACATTGTCTACAACATAAAAAAGGCTAAAACCCTTGTGGAGCAGGAAACTCAGGAGGTGTGGTCAATACTCGATGAGGTGGTCAGGGAGCATCCCGTACTGCTCAACCGAGCTCCGACGCTTCACCGCCTGGGAATTCAGGCCTTTGAGCCGATCCTTGTTGAAGGAAAGGCAATAAAGCTGCATCCCCTGGTATGCCATGCGTACAACGCTGACTTTGACGGTGACCAGATGGCAGTCCATGTGCCCCTTACCCAAGCTGCGCAGATAGAGTGCTGGACCCTGATGCTTTCCTCGAATAATCTGCTGGACCCGGCAAACGGAAAACCGGTTGTCTTTCCGTCCCAGGACATGGTGCTTGGAATAAACTACCTGACCAAAAACCGGAAAGGAGAGCCGGGGGAGGGGAAATTCTTTGATTCCTATGCGGAAGTGCTTATGGCCTTGGATGCGAAATCAATCCGCTACAATACCGAAATTCAGTATAAGCTTCCGATAGGTGATGTGATACGCACTACCCCCGGACGCATTATTTTCAATGAGAGCCTTCCGGAGGAAATTTCGTTTAAAAATGTGACCTTCGGCGACAAGCAGCTCAGGAGCCTGATCGGGGAGACCCTGCAGAACTTTAATGCTTCAACTGCTGTGAAGCTTCTTGACATCATCAAGGACGTTGGATTCAAGTACGCCACCGTCTTCGGGGCTACCATCGGACTGAACGACATCATGGTCCCGGACGTGAAACGGGAAATGATTCAAGCAGCAAATAAGCAGGTCCGTGAAATCCAGAACCAGTATCTCCAGGGGCATATCACCCAGGAGGAGCGGTACAACAGGGTTGTTGAGGTATGGAGCCTCACCAATGAAAACCTCACGAATGAGCTGATGGATCTTCTGAAGAAGGATAAGCAGGGATTCAACCCTGTATATCTGATGGCAGATTCCGGTGCCCGGGGAAGCAGAACGCAGATCCGGCAGCTCGGAGGAATGAGGGGGCTGATGGCCAAGCCCTCCGGAGATATTATTGAACTTCCCATCCGGTCAAACTTCAAGGAAGGTCTTTCAATCATTGAGTTCTTCATATCCACCAACGGTGCACGAAAAGGTCTGGCCGATACGGCCCTGAAAACTGCTGATGCAGGGTACTTGACCAGAAGGCTTGTGGATATTGCCCAGGATGTGGTGATCAATGAGCATGACTGCGGGACCATCAACGGAATTGACATGGCTGCCCTGAAGGACGGCGAGGAAGTGGTGGAGACACTCACCGACAGGATTTCCGGTCGGTACACCCTTGAGCGGGTTGTGCATCCGATTACCGAAGACATCATCGTGGATGTGAATGAAGAGGTCACTGAAGAAATTTCAGTCCGCATAGAAGAGGCGGGAATTGAAAACGTCAGGATACGAACAGTGCTTACCTGCGAGGCAAAGCACGGGGTGTGCCAGATGTGCTACGGCAGAAACCTCGCCACCAACAAGACTGTCGATATCGGTGAGGCGGTAGGGATTATTGCCGCTCAGTCCATTGGTCAGCCGGGAACACAGCTTACCATGCGGACCTTCCATGTCGGTGGAACTGCCACAAAGATGAGTGAAGAAAATAAGATTGTCCTCAACTATCCTCTGATGATCATGGAGATTGCGGGCAATACAGTTCCGATGAATGACGGAACCCTCCTGTTCACCAGAAAGGGGTACATCATGGGGTCCAAGGTGCTCAAGCAGATTCCGCTGACGGAGTTTGATGAGCTGATGGTAAGTGATGATGACAAGGTTGCGCTGGGATTTCCCCTTGGGAAGAAGGACGGAGAGGAGGTGCTCTCTGACGAGATCGCCTATGTGAAAGTTTCTGATTCCCATGTAACCCTTGTCTCCCAGCCCCAGCGGATAGACATCAGGAACGGATCAAACCTGCTGGTGAAACTGGGAGAGATTGTTCCTGCAGGATCAAACATAGCAACATTTGACCCCTTCTCTGAGCCGATCATTGCTGAGCAGGACGGTATCGTCCGGTTTATGGACATTCTTCTGGGCACCACCCTGAATGAGGAGATAAACGAGGATACCGGAAATATTGAGAAGAAGATTACCGAGTATACCCTTGAAACCCTGCAGCCTCGGCTGAGCATTACTGATGAAGACGGCAATGAGCTTGCGGTATATTTCCTTCCGGGCTCTTCGTACCTTAATGTGGAGGACGGCCAGAAAGTCACCCAGGGAAGGACCTTGGCAAAACTGCTGAAGGAAAACGTAAAAACCCGTGATATTACCGGAGGACTTCCCAGGGTCGGGGAGCTTTTTGAGGCAAGGAGACCGAAAAATGCAGCGGTGCTTGCTCAGGTTTCCGGGACGGTCCGTTTCCACAGCATTGTAAAGGGAAAGCGAGTTATTGCAGTGGATGATCCATACGGCAATGAATTTAAGCACCAGGTGTCCATGGGTCGGCATCTGCTTGTCAGGGACGGAGATCTGGTCAAGGCCGGAGAACCCCTTTCTGACGGCGTGATGGATCCCCATGACGTCATAGATATTCTCGGTGAGAATGCGCTGCAGACCTTTCTGGTGAATGAGATACAGGAGGTGTACCGGCTGCAGGGAGTAGACATCAACGATAAGCATATCGGTGTGATTGTACGGCAGATGATGCGCAAGGTTGAAGTTGCAGAAGTTGGTGATACCAGTTTTATCTTCGGCCAGCAGGTTGACAAGTACCGCTTTCATGAAGAAAACAGGAAGGTCCTTCGCGAGGGAGGGCAGCCTGCAGTGGCGAAGCCGCTGCTGCTGGGTATAACCAGGGCTTCATTGAGCATTGAGTCGTTTATCTCTGCTGCATCATTCCAGGAGACCACGAAGGTATTGACAAATGCGGCTATTGCTGGTAGTAGAGATGAGCTGAGGGGTCTTAAGGAAAATGTCATCATCGGCCACCTGATACCTGCCGGTACCGGTATTAAAAACTACCGGGAGGTTAAGCTGGTGCAGGAAGGCAGGGAAGACCTTGATGCTTCTGTTCAGACGGTAATGGAATCCAGGGAGCGTGAAGAAGAAGAGGATCTGGTCGCAGCAGAGGCGGATACCGGAGGTGAGGACGATAACGGGGACTTTTTTGATGAATAGTCCCGGTTTCTGTTCTCCATGCTGACTTCGGATAGCATATATGCACGCAGGATTACATCCTGCAGATACAAGAACTGCAGCGCTTTGTAAGCGGTGCCGATAACGTAAGGGAGTTTGTAAAATAGATGCCTACGATTAATCAGTTAATACGGAAGGGCCGAAAAGCCCAGGGAAAAAAGACAAAATCACCCGCATTGGATTCATGCCCCCAGAAGAGAGGGGTGTGTACACGGGTTATGACTGTTACCCCCAAGAAACCGAACTCTGCTTTAAGAAAAGTTGCAAGGGTCCGGCTTTCCAATGGAATTGAGGTGACGGCATATATCCCCGGTATTGGACATAACCTGCAGGAGCATTCAGTGGTGCTGCTGCGCGGCGGAAGGGTCAAGGACCTTCCAGGTGTTCGGTATCATATTGTCCGGGGTGCCAAGGATACATTGGGTGTGAATGACAGAAAACAGGGCCGTTCCAAATACGGAACGAAGCGGCCTAAGGCTTAGGAGGGACCGGTATGAGCAGAAGAAGTGTAGCTCCCCAGCGGGAAATCCTTCCTGACCCAAGATACGGCAGCATGGTGCTGGAAAAATTCATCAGGCGTATGATGCTTGACGGCAAGAAGTCCACCAGCAATTCGATCATTTATGATGCCATGGACATTCTTGCAAAAAAGACCAATGAGAATGCTCTTGATGTGTTTCTCAAAGGTTTAGATAACGTGAAGCCCATGGTTGAAGTAAAATCCAGGCGTGTCGGCGGGTCTACCTATCAGGTGCCTGTTGAGATCCGGGAGACCAGGCGTGAAGCCCTGGCAATGAGATGGATTATCAAGGCGGCACGTGCACGAAGCGGACGCTCCATGAGCGAGAAACTTTCGGCAGAGCTGCTGGATGCATATAATTCCACTGGTACTGCCTTCAAAAAGAAGGAAGAAACCCATAGAATGGCCGAGGCCAACAAGGCGTTCTCGCATTACCGTTGGTAACAGAAAAAAGTTTCTATGTTTTTGCTGAATAGAGAGAAAAGCACCATAAATACGGTTGACTAAATTGTCAATAACTTCTATATTCAGCATGGTCTGGCTTGGTAGGGGCATGAACTTGCCCCTGGTCAGATGTGGTCATGAGCCAAACCCATCGTCCTTGTATACAAGGATGATAAGGTGGTTCCAGACAAAGTGCAGATCAAACTGTGCCATGTCATTCAGGCTGATGAAGATTTCCTGTATGACCTCTGGATCCTTCCTTATGTATCTCTTCATGACACAGAAAGGTAATGATGGGTGCTGTATGGGCATGTATTACCGATTTTATAGTTTTATTATTAATTCAGTGATTTAGTCACAAGGAGGAACTGATGGCTAAAGCAAAATTCCAGAGGACGAAACCGCATATTAACGTCGGTACGATCGGACACGTAGACCATGGTAAGACCACTCTTACCGCGGCAATCACCATGATTAGTGCCCGCAAATTCGGTGACAGACTGTTCAATTACGACGAAATTGATAACGCGCCAGAAGAAAAAGCTAGAGGTATCACCATCAATACTCGTCACGTTGAGTACCAGACCGATAAACGGCATTATGCCCATGTGGACTGCCCGGGTCACGCAGACTACATCAAGAACATGATTACCGGAGCAGCCCAGATGGACGGCGCGGTTATCGTTGTAGCTGCAACCGACGGTGCCATGGCGCAGACCAAGGAGCACATTCTCCTGGCCCGGCAGGTAGGAGTACCTGCACTTATCGTATTCATCAACAAGACTGACCAGGTTGATGACCCTGACCTGATTGAACTGGTGGAAGAGGAAATGAGGGATCTTCTTACTGAGTATGAGTTCCCCGGAGCTGATGTTCCCATCATTAAGGGATCTGCATTCAATGCTATGGAAAATCCTGATGATCCTGAAGCTATCAAATGCGTGCAGGAACTTCTTGATGCAATGGACAACTATTTTCCTCAGCCCGAACGTGCTACCGATAAGCCCTTCCTGATGCCTATTGAGGATATTTTCTCTATTCAGGGACGTGGTACGGTAGTTACTGGAAGAATTGAGCGCGGTATTGTGAAGGTCGGTGATGAAATTGAGATCGTAGGGATCAAGGACACCAAGAAGACCACCTGTACCGGTGTTGAGATGTTCAACAAGCTGCTTGACGAAGGTCAGGCTGGAGATAACATTGGTGCACTTCTGCGCGGTGTGGATAAGAAAGAAGTTGTCCGCGGACAGGTGCTTGCTAAACCAGGATCCATTACTCCTCACAAGAATTTTATCGGAACTATCTACTGTCTGAGCAAAGAGGAAGGTGGACGCCATTCTCCCTTCTTCCCGGGATACCGGCCTCAGTTCTACTTCAGGACCACCGACATTACCGGTACGGTGAACCTTCCTGAAGGAAAGCAGATGGTAATGCCTGGAGACAATTCTGATATCAATGTTGAGCTGATCAACCCCATCGCCATGGAAAAGGGACTTCGGTTCGCCATCCGTGAAGGCGGAAGGACCGTAGCAAGCGGCCAGGTTGTTGAGGTAACTGAATAAACAGCATGAACTGCAGCCCGCACACCCCTCATAGGTGTGCGGGATATCTCTATGGGAGGAATAATGGCCAAGGAAAGAATTCGGGTGCGGCTGAGAGGATTTGATATTGAACTGGTTGAACAGAGCTCAAGAGCAATTGTTGACACCGTTGTCAAGGCGGGAGCTCAGGTAGCCGGACCGGTCCCTCTTCCAACTCGTATCAATAAGTTCACGGTCTTGAGATCGCCTCATGTAAACAAGAAGTCTCGTGAACAGTTTGAAATGCGGACTAACAAGAGGCTGGTAGATATACTTGATCCTACGTCGAAGGTTATGGATGCTCTGATGAAGCTAGAGCTTCCTGCCGGTGTGGACGTTGAGATCAAGCAGTAAGAGACAGTAACAAAACAGTTGAGGTGAATGATGTTAGGGCTGATCGGCAGAAAAGTCGGAATGACACAGGTATTTGACGACCGAGGGGTGCTTACCCCGGTAACGGTTATAAAAATAGATGAGAATGTCGTGGTTGAACAGCGTACCGCAGATAAGAACGGATACAATGCCTGTGTGCTTGGTTCAGTTGAAGTCAAGCCGTCACGGACTACCAAACCTTATGCGGGGCAGTTTAAGAAAGTCGGAAACCCGAGGCAGGTGCTGCTTGAGATGCGGGATTACGAAAAGGAAGTTGAAGTTGGAGAGTCCCTTGGAGTAACCCTGTTCAAGGAGATCGCCTTTGTGGATATCGAAGGCACATCCAAGGGTAAGGGATTCCAAGGTGCAATGAAGCGCCACGGATTTTCCGGAGGACAGGCGACTCACGGATCCAAGTTTAAGAGAGGACTTGGAGGAACCGGTATGGCTGCAACTCCTTCCAGGGTATTCAAGGGAACAAAAATGCCCGGCAGAATGGGCGGTGAAAAAACTTCCGTGCAGAATCTGCGTGTTGTCAGGATTGATGAGGACAAGCAGATACTGATGGTGAAGGGTGCGGTTCCCGGTCCCAGACAGGGCGTCGTGATTGTCAGGAAAGCTATAAAGAAGTAGGGGCAGAACCATGAAAGCGAAAGTCTTTTCGATACAAGGCGAAGAGGTTAAACATATAGAACTCAATGATGATGTATTCAGTCATGAGGTCAGTGACGGTGCCATTTATTATGCGGTGAACAACGAGCTTGCCAACAGGCGGGTCGGTACAGCCAGCGTAAAGACTAGAGGTATGGTAAATTACAGCAATGCTAAACCCTGGCGGCAGAAAGGGACAGGACATGCGCGCTCCGGCGACAAGAAGTCCCCCATCTGGGTCGGCGGAGGAACTATTTTCGGGCCTCAGCCGAGAGACTACAGCTATCGTCTGCCGAAGAAGGTCAAGAGACTGGCCATGATTTCTCTCCTGTCTCAGAAACTGCAGGAAGAGAAACTCAAGATTGTTGAGGATTTTACCGTAGAAACTGGAAAAACCAAGGATCTTGTTGCGGTGCTGAAGAATTTTGTCGGTACCGAGCGGACAGTGATCATACTGAAGGATGATGATGAGCTGATCAGAAGGGCCGGAAGGAATATTCCCTGGCTCCGTATGCTCAGCTGCAACAGGCTTTCGGCAAAAGAACTTCATTACGGGAAGCATATTCTTGTTATGGAATCTGCTGCTGGAAATCTCAACGAATTTTACGGAATACAGTAAGGGGTCGCATCGTGAGAGCAGATCAGGTAATTATCGAGCCGGTGCTGACTGAAAAGTCGAACAGCATGCGGGAGACCGAGGTGAAGAAATATGCCTTCAAGGTAAATCCCCGGGCTAACAAGATTCAGATCATGCAGGCAGTTGAACAGCTGTTTTCTGTGAAGCCTGTCAGCTGCAATGTAGTGAATGTA
The DNA here is from genome assembly GCA_003557605.1 of Spirochaetaceae bacterium. Classification (GTDB taxonomy): domain Bacteria; phylum Spirochaetota; class Spirochaetia; order PWKH01; family PWKH01; genus PWKH01. Next base: position 14,248 of record PWNW01000184.1, on the reverse strand, counting down.
AAGGGAAAACCGAAATTTACCAGGACCAAGTCCGGAATGCGGGCAGGAAATACGGGGCCCTGGAAGAAGGCAATTGTTACCCTTGCCAAGGGTGACGCGATCGATGCGATCGACGGCGTCTAGATGAAGGGGATACGAGATGGGAATTAAGACATACAAGCCGAGAACCCCGAGTCTTCGGTTTAAGACGACTCTTACCTTTGAAGAGATAACGTCGCCGAAAACTGAGAAGGCCTTGACGAAAGGCCATGGATCCAAGGCAGGAAGGGGTGCCGGAGGACGCATCAGCGTCAGAAGGCGCGGAGGCGGACATAAGAGAAAACTCAGAACCATTGACTTTAAGAGGAACAAGACCGGGATTCCCGGTGTTGTCAAGGATATTTCCTATGATCCGAACAGGACGGCAAACATTGCATTGATTGCTTATGCTGACGGAGAAAAACGGTATATTCTGGCCCCCAAGGGACTGAAGGTGAATGCTTCCGTGGTCAGCGGACCCGATGCTCCTCTTGAAGTAGGCAACACCCTTCCGATGTGCAATATGCCTCTCGGTATGGTGGTGCATAACGTGGAAATGCATCTGGGAAAGGGCGGACAAATGGTCCGTTCAGCAGGAGCAGGTGCTACCATCATTGCCAGGGAAGGCGACTATGTTACGCTGAAGCTTCCCTCTGGTGAAGTAAGGATGGTATTCGGAAAGTGCAGCGCTACGATCGGTGAAGTGGGAAACGAGGACCATATGAACGTCTCCCTCGGGAAAGCAGGCCGTTCACGGTGGCTGGGCAGAAGACCAAAGGTTCGTGGTGTTGTAATGAATCCTGTTGACCACCCCCACGGCGGTGGTGAAGGACGTACATCCGGAGGACGGCATCCTGTGTCTCCATGGGGTGTTCCGACGAAGGGATACAAGACCAGGAAGAAAAAGAAAACTTCCAGCAAGTTTATCGTGAAGAAAAGGTGAGGGTAGGACGTGGCTAGGTCAATAAAGAAAGGTCCTTTTATCGAGAAAAAGCTCTATAAGCGAGTACTCGATGCGAACAAGGCGGGGAGCAAACCGATGATTAAAACCTATTCCCGCTGCTCGACAATCATTCCTGAAATGGTCGGACTGACTGTTTCTGTCTACAACGGAAAGACCTGGGTTCCAGTGTATGTTACCGAGAATCTGGTGGGGCATAAGCTTGGTGAGTTTTCCCCTACAAGAATTTTTCGCGGTCATGCCGGGTCTGACAATAAAGCGAAGAAGAGATAGGTGTCATGATGGAAGCTAAAAAGGGTTATCAAGCTACTGCGAAGTTTCTGATGGTATCACCTTCAAAGGTTCGTCCTGTGGCAGATCTTGTCCGCGGGAAGGGATATGTGGATGTGCTGGCGGTCCTTGAGGCTATGCCCCAGAAGGGAGCCAGGCTGATACACAAGGTAGTACGCTCAGCTGCGGCCAATGCGCTTTCGCAGAACAAGAAGCTGGATGAGGAAATGCTGTATATCAAGGAAATCCAGATAAACGAAGGGCCCCGGCTGAAGCGGGTATGGGCCCGTTCTCACGGAAGGCGGGATCTCCTGCTTAAGCGGATGAGTCACATCTCCGTGGTCCTTTATGAAATAACGAAAATGGGGGACTAGATGGGTCAGAAAGTAAATCCTACGGGGCTTCGCTTAGGAGTCAACAAAACATGGAAGTCAAAATGGTATGTAGACCCCAGGGAATATGCTGATACGCTGCACGAGGACCTGAAGCTTCGCAAGGAGCTGGAGAAATGTCCGGAAACCCAGGGTGCTGATATTTCTGATGTGGAAATCATCAGAAAGCCCCAGCGCATTACAATAATTATCAAGACATCCCGGCCCGGAATCATCATTGGTCCGAAGGGATCCAATGTGGAAAAGCTCGGCGGGAGACTGCAGAAGCTGGCAAACAAGAAGATTCAGATCAAGATTAAGGAAGTCAAGCGCGCAGAGGCTGATGCACAGCTGATTGCGGCAAATGTTGCCCGGCAGCTGAAAATGAGGGGATCCTTTCGGAGAGCCTTGAAGATGGCAGTAAGCAGCGCCATGAAGGCCGGTGTTCAGGGTGTGAAGATCAAAGTGGCTGGAAGGCTCGGCGGTGCTGAGATGGCTAGAACGGAATGGCACAAGGCAGGACGGGTCCCTCTGCATACACTCCGTTCCGATATTGACTACGGATTTGCTGAAGCAGACACTACCTTCGGTATGATCGGAGTGAAGGTATGGGTCTTCAAGGGCGAGGTCTATAAAAAGACTAAGCAGGAAGATGCCGGACTGCTTGTCAACAGGCCGAAAGAACGAAACGATGCAAGGAGTCAGTAGGGTATGCTCAGTCCAAAAAGAATAAAATACAGAAAGAAGCAGCGGGGTAACAGAGACGGCGTAGCCAACAGGGGAAATACCGTCGCATTCGGCGATTTCGGACTGGTGGCCCTTGAACCGAAATGGATAACCGCCAGACAGATTGAAGCTGCCCGTGTTGCCATGACCCGTCATGTGAAAAGGGGCGGAAAGGTGTGGATCCGAATTTTCCCCGATATGCCCTATACCAAGAAACCTGCAGAGACCAGGCAGGGAAAGGGAAAGGGAAGCCCTGAAGGCTGGGTTGCGGTGGTGAAGGAAGGCGCTGTCATGTTTGAGATGGCAGGGGTAAAGGAAGATCTTGCCCGGGAAGCCTTTAAACTTGCCGGAAGCAAGCTGCCGATCAAGACGAAGTTTGTAGTCCGAAGGGATTTGGAGTAGAGATATGAAAAATTCATTTAATGATTTGACATATACAGAGATGGTGACCAAGCGGGAGGAACTGAGAAAGACCTATCTGAAGATGCGCATCGACAAGGTGATGGGTCACCTGGAAAATCCCCTGGGGCTTCGCACGGTCCGTCGACAGCTTTCCAGGTTGAATACGCTGATTCACGAATATGCCCTGGGCATTCGGGAAAATAAAAAATAAGTGAGGCCTGAGGGATATGGATGTTACAAAAAAAACATATACAGGACAGGTTGTGAGTGACAAGATGGATAAGACCATTGTTGTTCTTATCACCACGAAGCAGCTCCACCCTCTGTATAAGAAGTATGTTACCAGAACGAAGAAGGTCAAAGCGCACGATGAAAAGAATTCAGCTCATATCGGTGATACGGTGCGGGTGATTGAATGCAGGCCTATCAGCAAGGAAAAATGCTGGCGTCTATCTGGGATAATTGAACGCGCAAAATAATGGAGAAGGAGCTGGGTTATGATTCAGATGCAGTCGTACTTGAACGTAGCTGACAACAGCGGCGCCAAACGCGTGCAGTGCATTAAGGTCCTTGGCGGCAGCAAGAGAAAAAGCGCCGGTGTGGGCGATGTCATTGTTGTTGCAGTAAAGGATGCACTGCCGAACGGACAGATCAAACGGGGAGCTGTTCAGAGGGCTGTGATTGTCCGTACGAAGAAGGAATATCGAAGGCCCGACGGGACCTATATCCGGTTTGATGATAACGCCTGCGTTATTATTGATACCGGCGGCAACCCCAGGGGAAAACGTATCTTCGGGCCCGTTGCCCGCGAACTTCGTGAGGGCGGATATATGAAGATCGTGTCGCTGGCACCGGAAGTGCTGTAGGAGCGGAGCATGGGAAAGTCAAAGCTGAAAAAAAATGATACGGTAGTTGTTCTTGCCGGAAAGGACAAGGGAAAGACCGGAAAGATTCTTAAAATTGATGCAAAGAACGATAAAGTGCTGGTTCAGGGCGTCAACATGGTTAAGAAGGCCATGAAGAAGCGCAAGCAGAATGACCGCGGCGGAATTCTTGAGGTGGAGGCGCCCCTGCACATCTCTAATGTTGCTGCAGCTGCGAAGAACGGTGAAGCTTCGAGAATCGGGTATTCCCTTGAAGGCGGGAAAAAGAAGCGGATTGCGAAAAAGAGTGGGGAAGTGCTCTAATGGAAACGAAGTACGTGCCAAGACTGAAAAAACTGTATAATGAGACTATTGCGGCGGAACTGAAGGATGAGTTTAAGTACAGCTCTTCCATGCAGGTGCCCCGCATGGAAAAAATCTCAGTAGGGGTCGGAGTCGGTGAGGCGATTGCCAATAAAAAGCTGCTTGATTCTGCTGTGAAGGAAATTGAGCTGATTACCGGTCAGCATGCCGTAAAGACAAAGGCCAGAAAATCGATAGCGAATTTCAAGCTTCGTCAGGGTATGGAGATCGGTGCGAAGGTAACCCTCAGGGGTGACAGGATGTGGGAATTTCTTGATCGTCTTGTCAATGTCGCTCTTCCTCGAGTGAAGGACTTCAGAGGGGTAAGTCCCAATGCCTTCGACGGTCACGGAAACTATGCTCTGGGCGTAACAGAACAGATCATTTTTCCCGAGATCGATTACGACAAGATTGAGCGGGTAAGCGGATTGAACATTGTTATTGTTACGACTGCTGATACGGATGAGGAGGCGTTCGCTCTTCTGAAGAAGATCGGAATGCCCTTTAGCAAATAGGATGGGAGATGACGAATGGCAAAGAAGTCTATGATAATCAAGGCCCAGCGGGAACCGAAATTCAGTACCAGGCGGGTGAACAGATGCAGAGTATGCGGAAGGCCCAGAGGGTACATGAGAAAGTTCGAAATGTGCAGGGTCTGCTTCAGAAAGCTTGCCAGTGAAGGAAAGATCCCTGGCGTCACGAAATCTAGCTGGTAGGAGTGGGATATGGCTATAAGTGATCCTGTTGCTGATATGCTGACAATGCTTCGCAACGGAAGCAAGGCAAAACATGAGAAGGTTGACATCCATACTTCAAAACTGAAGCTCCAGGTTGTGAAAATTCTCAAGAATGAGGGATACATCAAGAACTTCAAGAAAGTAACCAAGGACGGAATTAACTATATCCGGGTGTTTCTGAAGTATGATGAGCAAAATAATCCGGTTATTCACGGACTGCAGAGAATCTCTACCCCTGGTAGGAGAATCTACAAGGGATATAATGCGCTGCCGAGGATCTACAATGGTCACGGAGTGCTGATTGTCTCTACTTCAAGCGGTATCATAACCGGTAAGAAGGCTGCTGAGCGGAAGGTCGGCGGTGAGCTGATCTGTTCAGTGTGGTAGGGAGGTAAACCATGTCACGAATTGGAAAGCTGCCTATAGCAGTGCCGAAGGGAGTTACGGTCACTGCAAAGAAAACCTCCGTCACCGTTTCAGGACCGAAGGGAGAGCTCGTACAGGACATCATGCCTGAGGTGACCGTAAAGGTTGCTGAAGATGTGGTTACCGTAGAGCGGAAGAATGACTCCAAGAAGGCCCGTTCATTTCACGGCCTGTATCGGAACCTGATTGCCAATATGGTTACCGGAGTGTCTCAAGGATTTGCCAGAGTCCTTCTGATCAACGGGGTCGGATATCGTGCTGAGGTGAAAGGAAACATCCTGACGCTGAACCTCGGGTATTCAAATCCCATTGAGTATGTTATCAATAAGGACTTGACCATCACCTGTGACGGACCGAACAAGATCTCCGTATCCGGTATCGATAAGCAGAAGGTTGGACAGGCCTGTGCGGAAATCCGTTCTCTCAGGCCGCCGGAGCCCTACAAGGGAAAGGGCATTAAATATGAGCACGAGCACGTGAGACGGAAAGTCGGCAAGTCCGGTGCAAAATAAGATAGGGTGAAACGATGAAACGAGTAATTGATAAGCAGAAGAGACGAATGCGGAGAAAAGCTCACATCAGAAAAAAGGTCAGCGGTACTCCGACTTGTCCCCGGATGACTGTATTCAGAAGCAGCCGGCATCTGTATGTGCAGGTGATTGATGATACTGCAGGACACACCATTGCATCGGCAAGCAATGTTGAGGCAGAGCTGAAGACGTTGAAGAACAACGTCCAAGATGCTGAAAAGCTTGGCGCTGTTATCGGTGAACGTCTGAAAAAAAAGAATATTGAGTCAGTTATCTTTGACCGGAACGGATATCTTTTTCACGGTATTGTGAAGAGCGTAGCCGACGGAGCCAGAAAAGCCGGGATCAAGTTTTAGGGGGATATGGTGGAACGGAACATGGAGAAAGAATACGTAGAGAAGCTCATTAAGCTTAACAGGGTCGCGAAGGTAGTGAAGGGCGGCCGCCGATTCTCCTTTTCTGCCCTTACGGTTGTGGGCGACCAGAACGGAAGAGTCGGGTACGGTTTTGGAAAGGCAAATGACGTAGCTGAAGCAATACGAAAAAGTATTGAAAAGGCAAAGAATAATATGATTCGGGTGCCCATGAAGCGTGCTACGCTGCCCCATGAAGTGCTTGGTGAATTTAAAAGTGCGAAGGTGCTTCTCAGGCCTGCGGCTCCCGGTACCGGGGTCATTGCCGGTGGACCGGTGCGTGCAATTATGGATGCCTGCGGAATTCATGACGTGCTGAGCAAGTCCCTCGGCTCAAAGAACACCATCAACATTACGAAGGCTGTCTTTGAGGGGCTGGAACGGGTCTTTGATGCCAAAGAGGTGGCAAAAGGCCGTGGTACGACAGTTAAAGAGATGTGGGGTTGATCTATGGCAAAGAAGAAGATAAAAAAAATCCGGATATCACTGGTCCGCAGTGTTATCGGGAGCAAACCCAATCAACGCAGATCCGTGAAGGCCCTGGGCCTGAAGCGCATCGGCAGTTCGGTTGAGCATGAGGCAACACCCCCTGTACTTGGTATGGTGAATGTTGTATCGCATCTTGTGAAGGTCGAGGAGATTGATTGATATGGCAAATTTGAAAGCGCCCGCAGGGGCCAGAACAAAAAAACATATCGTCGGCCGCGGGAACGGGTCCGGCAAGGGACGGACCTGCGGACGGGGACATGACGGGCAGAAATCCCGTTCCGGAGGCGGAGTTCGCCCCGGATTTGAGGGAGGTCAGATGCCTCTCTACCGGAGAACTGCCAGAAGAGGGTTCTCCAACGCCCTGTTTAAAAAGGTTCACCAGCCGATTTCTCTTTCCGAGATCTCCAGAAATTATCAGGATGGAGATGTGGTGTCCCTTGAAACACTGAAGGAAAAACGTATTGTAAAGGGTGTCGATGTGCAGGTGAAAATTCTGTGCACTGGCGAGCTGGACAAGAAGGTAACGGTGAAGGGGATTGCTCTTTCCGCAAAGGCTGCTGAAAAGATTCAGCAGGCAGGCGGGGAGATTCAAGAATAACCACGATATAAACGGGATAGGGATCGATGGCTAACAATGCGTTAATTGATATTTTCAGAATGAAAGATCTCAGGAACAGAATCGGCTTCACCGTCCTGATGCTTATGATATTCAGGCTTGGGGTGGCACTGCCGATTCCCGGGATCAACATAAATGCTCTGAAGGTCTACTTTATGGCCCAGGAGACCACAGGTGCTATTGGTCTGACGGAGTACATTAACTTTTTCTCCGGCGGCGCATTCACTAACTTTTCTGTATTCATGCTGGGAATTATGCCCTACATATCAATGCAGATAATTATGCAGCTGCTGCTGCTTGTATTTCCGAAGCTCAAGCAGCTCTCCCAGGAAGACGGAGGGAGAAAAAAAATTCAGCAGTATACCCGATACGGAACTATCGCAGTCTGTCTGGTACAGTCCTATGTGGTGACCGTATATGCACAGTCCATACCTGATGCGATAACCATTCCTATGAGTGCCTATGCACCCATAGCTATGCTTACGGTAACGGCCGGCACTATGTTTCTTGTCTGGCTTGGTGAGCAGATCACCCAGAGAGGAGTGGGCAACGGGATTTCACTTCTGATATTCGCCGGTATTGTCGCACGGATGCCCAATTCGGTATTTGTGCTGCTGCGGACAGTACAGGACGGATTCCTGAATCCTATTGCGGTCATTATTGTCGCCACTATGTTTGTTGTTGTTGTTTCCCTGGTTGTCTATGAGCAGCAGGGACAGAGAAAGATCCCTGTTCACTATGCAAAGCGGGTTGTGGGAAGAAAGATGTACGGAGCCCAAAGCACCTACATTCCCTTCAAGATCAATCCTTCCGGGGTAATTCCTGTAATCTTCGCATCGTCGATCCTGGCGTTCCCTCTGCAGATTGCAACATCACTGGGACCGGAAATCACCTGGCTGGCACGGTTCAGCCGGTGGATGAGTCCGCAGGGTACACCCTACGTAATCATCTATACCCTGCTGATTATATTCTTTGCATATTTCTATACCCAGGTAACACTGAACCCTATAGAGATATCAAAGCAGATCAGGGACAACGGAGGTTCCATTCCAGGTATCAGGTCTGAACGGATTGAAGAGTACCTGACAAAGGTGCTCAACCGGATTGTGCTGCCGGGAGCCCTGTTCCTTGCTTTTATCGCCGTGATACCGACGCTGGTGCAGAGGTTTTTTGCCTTCCCCGGATCGGTTGCGATGATCATGGGAGGAACCTCTCTGATCATTATGGTAGGTGTTGCCCTTGATACGGTTTCTCAGATTGAGGGACATATGAAGATGCATCATCATGACGGACTTGTGCGGAAGGGCAAGATCAAGTCCAGGAATCTTTAAAGAGGGATACTATGAAAGTACGAGCGAGTGTTAAACCGATATGCGACAAATGCAAGGTGATACGCCGGCACGGTGTTGTGCGTATCATCTGCGAAAATCCAAAGCATAAACAGAGACAAAGGTAGGAGGCCGGATTCATGGCGAGAATTGCTGGTATCGATCTTCCCAATAAAGCGGCGAAGATTGCCTTAACGTATATTTACGGCATAGGTCAGACATCTGCATTGAAGATCTGCGAAAGTGCAGGAATCAATCCCGATTCCCGGGTGAATGATCTTTCTGCTGAGGAAATCAACCAGGTCAGGCAGCTGATTGAAAATGAATACAAAGTGGAGGGACGTCTGAGAACTGAGGTTGCCCTGAACATCAAGAGACTGATGGATATTGGGTGCTACCGAGGACTTCGTCACAGGAAGGGGCTTCCCGTTCGCGGTCAGAGAACCAAGACAAACTCCAGAACCCGTAAGGGACGGAAGAAAACTGTCGCCGGTAAGAAGAAATAAGAGGAGATATCACATTGGCCAAGGTGAAGAAGAAAGTCAAAAAGACTGTATATGAAGGAACGGTAAAGATCCAGGCTACCTTCAACAATACGATAGTCACAATTACCGATCTCCAGGGAAACACGGTTTCCTGGGCAAGCGCCGGCGGACTGGGATTTAAGGGAGCAAAAAAATCCACGCCCTATGCTGCTCAGACTACTGCTGAGACTGCGGCGAAGAAGGCTATGGACTACGGCCTGAGGGCTGTGCATGTATATGTGAAGGGGCCCGGTGTCGGCAGAGAGTCGGCTATACGGTCCCTTGGAGCTTTGGGTCTCCAGGTGAGAAGCATTCGTGACGTGACCCCCGTTCCGCATAACGGCTGCAGGCCGCGTAAGACAAGAAGAGTGTAGTGAGGTTGTGATTTATGGCTAGATATATTGGTCCGCAGTGCAGATACTGCAGAACTGAAAAGACCAGGCTGTTTCTGAAGGGTGACCGCTGCAAGTCGGCAAAGTGCCCGATAACCCAGAAAAAGGGAGCTCCGGGAAAAGGACCGAGGGATCGGTTTAAGAAAATGACCGACTACGGCATGCAGCTTCGGGAAAAGCAGAAACTGAAACGGCTCTACGGTATGCTGGAGAAGCAGTTCTATCTGACCTTTCGTGAAGCTGACCGGCTTCCCGGGAAGACAGGTGAAGAACTGCTCATGCTGCTTGAGCGCCGTCTTGACAATGTCGTGTACCGAATGAGGTTTGCATCCTCAAGGAAACAGGCACGTCAGCTGATCAGCCACGGGCATATTCAGGTGAATGGGAAAAAGGTGACCATACCTTCATATATTTTGAGAGAAGGCGATGAGATCACCGTGAAGAAGCAGAGCCAGAAGATGGTTGTCATTAAGGAAGCTTTGAAGGAATACTCCAAGGCCGGAGTGTATCCCTGGATCCAGCTTGATCCTGATACTATGAAGGGGACCTTCCTTGCTGTTCCGAGAAGAAATGAGGTAAGCGAACTTGCCGACATCAATGAACAGCTGATTGTAGAGCTCTATTCTAGATAGGAGTAGTCATGGCGCGTAAGAACCTGTTGAAAGGATTTAAGAAGCCCAAGGGAATAACCTTTGAGCACAGCAAGGTTGAATCGAACTACGGCAAGTTTATTGCCTATCCCTTTGAACGGGGGTTCGGGACCACCATTGGGAATACGCTCAGAAGGGTCCTTTTGTCTTCCATACAGGGGTATGCTGTTACTGCAGTGAAATTTACCAGTTATGACAGCGAAGGGAATCCCCATATCATTTCAAGTGAATTTGAGTCGATTCCCGGAATCGTGCAGGATACCCCTGAGATCATCAGTAACCTGAAGAAACTTCAGTTCAGCCTTCCAGAGGACATCGAACAGAAAGTGCTTCTGTTTGAGTGCAAGGGCCCCGGAGACTTGACCGGAGCATCCCTGGAAATTGATCAGCTTGAAGTGGTGAACAAGGACCTGGTGATTTTTACCATGATGGATGATGCAAACATCGATATGGAACTGCAGGTGGACCTTGGCAGAGGGTATGTGCCCTCTGAACTCAATGAGAAGTACATTGAGGAAATCGGCACCATACCGGTGGATGCAGTATTTTCACCAGTGACTCGAGTGCACTATTCTGTTGAGGATACCCGTGTGGGGCAGCGCAGTGATTATGACAAGCTGATCATTGAGGTGTATACCGACGGTACGATAACACCGGAAAATGCCCTTGCCGAAGCGGCGAAGACTGCAAAGGACCACTTTACGATATTTATCAACTTTGATGAGAACCTTGTCAGCAGTGATGATGAAATTGACGAAGAAGAGGAGCGTGTCCGAAGGATACTAAACACTCCTGTAGAGGAACTTGAGCTGTCTGTTCGTTCCAGCAACTGCCTGAAGAATGCCAACATCAGGTCTATTGGTGATCTGACCAAGCGTACTGAAGAGGAAATTGCCAAGACCAGAAACTTCGGCAAGAAATCCCTGACTGAGATTAAGGAGAAGCTCAAGGAGTGGAACTTGAGCCTCGGGATGACCGACTACAGTGTGCTCAAGACATCTACGAGAATACCGGGAATGAAGAAGGAAGAGGAACATGAAGCATAAGATTGGCTATAACAAGCTGAGCAGAACCAGCAGTCACCGAAAAGCAATGATCCGGAACATGATGACTTCGCTGTTTAGATATGAGCGGGTGCAGACTACGAAGGCGAAAGCTCTTGAGGTTCGCCGTCATGCTGAGAAGATGATTACCCGTGCAAAGGTTGATTCTGTCCATAACAGAAGGATTGCTGGTGAGGATATCAAGGACAAGGCGGTGCTTGCAAAACTGTTTACCGACATTGGTCCCCGCAACAGCGAGCGTCCCGGCGGATATACCAGGATTTTAAAACTTGGTCAGCGCAGCGGTGATGCTGCTGACATGGTGCTGCTAGAACTTGTGGAGCGTGAAGTACCGAAGGAAGAACCAAAAAAGAAAAAGAAATCTGCAGCGAAAGCTCAAAAAGCAGCTGCGGAAGAAAAGACTTCCGAATCTGAAAAAGAATAGCAGATAACAGCAGCAGCTGTTCTATCCTGATGCAGACAGGCTGACTTGGTATTTCTGAGGGCCTGTCTTTTTTTATGTGCACAGGAATCCTTGACATACTGTGTTAAGATTCTTTATTATTGTGAAAACGCTAACGGGGGAAGATTATGACGATTGTGTACTTTATTATACTTCCTCTCTTAGGTTTGATTCTAGGTTGGATAATACGTTGGCTGTATGCCAAATTTCAGCTTACTTCTGCTGAACAGCGGGCCCAGTTGCTCAACTCAGAGGCGGTAAAGCAGGCTGAAGCTAAGAAAAAAGAAATCCTTTTAGAAGGCAGAGATGAATTATTACGTGAGAGAAACCAGCAGGAACGTGAATTCAGGGAACGTCGTTTTGAACTTCAGAAAAGTGAGCGGCGTATCATTCAAAAGGAAGAAAATCTAGAAAAAAAGCTGTCGGAACTGGAACAGCAGAGACGGCAGCTCTCAGACCGGGAGGATCATCTAGGAAGACGGGAAACCATCTTATCGCAGGAAGAAGAAAAATGGAGACTTGAACTTGAACGGGTTGCAGGTCTCAGCAGTGAAGAGGCGAAGCACCTGATTATTGAGTCCATGGAAACCGACGCAAAACGGGATGCCCAGGTAGTTATTAATAAAATTGAGCAGGAAGCCCAGATGAAGGCTGACCGTATTGCCAGGGACATCATAGTAAGTTCCATCCAGCGGCTGGCCACCGATGTAAGCTCAGAGATTTCTATCAGTTCCGTCACATTGCCCAACGATGAGATGAAGGGCAGGATTATTGGAAGGGAAGGAAGGAACATCAGGACCCTGGAGACCCTCACAGGGGTTGATATCATCATTGATGATACTCCAGAGGCAGTGGTAATTTCCTGTTTCGACCCAATACGTAAGGAGATTGCCAAGAATGCAATGGAGCGGCTGATACAGGACGGAAGAATTCATCCTGCCCGTATTGAAGAGGTTGTGCAGAAGGTTGCAAAGGATATCTCCCGAATTGTTGCTGAAGAGGGAGAAAAAATCGTTTTTGATCTGCAGCTTCATAATATTACCCAGGAAGGCATTCGTGCACTGGGGAGGCTCCATTTTCGGACCAGCTACGGCCAGAATGTGCTGAAGCATTCAAAAGAAGTGGCGGTGCTTGCCGGTATGATTGCTGCAGAGGTCGGAGCGGACAGGGAAATTGCAAAGCGGTCCGGTCTGCTCCATGATATCGGTAAGGGAATTGAAACTGAGACCGATGCAAACCATGCGGAAATGGGAGCGGAACTCGCAAAGAAGATGGGTGAAGATTCCAGGGTGATCAATGCAATTCTCTCTCATCACAATGATGTTGAACCGAACTGCGTCGAATCGGTAATTGTGCAGATTGCTGATGCTATTTCCGCTTCAAGACCGGGGGCCAGACGGGAAACGCTGAGCAACTATATCAGAAGGCTGGAAAATCTTGAGCAGATTTCCGAAAGCTTTGACGGTGTTGATAAAGCCTATGCTATTCAAGCTGGTCGGGAACTTCGCATACTTGTAAACAATGATTCAGTCAGCGATGACGGCGCCAAGGACCTTGCAAAGGGAATTGCAAAACGCATTGAGAATGAACTGAGATATCCCGGGAGAATTAAGGTGACGATTATCAGGGAAACCCGAGTGGTTGAATACGCACGGTAGTACGGAGAGATACTGAGTTTGGGTCAAAAACTAGTTAAAGCTCTGTTTCTGGGAGACATTTGCGGACAGCCCGGATGCAGAGCTGTTTTTGTAGGATTAAAACAGCTCATTAAGGACTATAAGGCTGATGTCTGCATTGCCAACGGGGAAAATGCTGCCGACGGGTTCGGCATAACCGGTGAGCAGGTGTACCAGCTCACCGGTGCAGGGATAGATGTGATAACTACGGGAAATCACATATGGCAGCATAAGGAAATCATCCCTGTGCTTGAGCGCAATAAGAACCTGCTGAGGCCTGCCAATTATCCTCCGAAGGTCCCCGGGTCCGGGACGGCATTGATCAGCGTCCGGAATGTTCAGGTTGCTGTGGTCAATCTCCAGGGACGGCGGAGCCTTCCCGATACGGATTGTCCTTTCAGGGCTGCACGGGATATTGCAGAGGCACTAAGGCAGAAGACTCCGGTAATTATTGTTGATTTCCATGCGGAAAATACCGAAGAAAAGGAAGCTTTGGCAATGTATCTGAAGGGTTCTGTTTCGGCAGTTCTAGGGACCCATACCCATGTACAGACCGCTGACGAGCGAATCCTTCCGGGCGGGACGGCGTACATCACCGATGCAGGAATGACCGGGCCTGAGGTGAGCGTCATCGGAAGTATCCCCGAACTGTCGGTTGAGCGGCAGCTCACCCAGATGCCCCTGAAGAGTGAAATTGCCGACAGCAGTTCGATGATTAACGGTGTGTTTCTTGAAATCGATGCCGAAACGGGCAAGGCCCTGCATATTGAGAGGATATTTAAACGGTTATATCTATGAAACGGAAGCGGAAAATCGCTGTTCTGGATGCCGCCTGTGCTCAGTTCCCCCACATTGAGAAAGAGAAGCTCCTTGCCATGATATACTGCAGGGAGATTGATGCTGCAGGAGAAAGGCCCGCAGATCCCCGCCATCCTGTGGACCCGGAAACAGTGCTTGAAATCATAAGCAGACAGTATATATCCCGGG
>PWNW01000342.1 GCA_003557605.1 Spirochaetaceae bacterium | reverse complement strand
CAGCCCTGCTTTTCCAGCGCATCGGCTGGCAGCTCAATGAAACAGCGAAACGCAAGATGATCGAAAATTTTCTCTATTCCTGGGCGGTAAAGGGAAGCGAGAAGAATAAGCAGATATTCCTGGAAGAGGGTACCTGCGCTCCGAAGTTCATTGTCCTCAGCCCAACCATGCGATGCAATCTCAACTGCACAGGCTGTTATTCAGGGCTCTACGGAAAGCAGGAGGAGCTCACTGAAGCTGAAATTGAGGACATCATCATCCAGTGCCGTGATATCAGCTGCAATTTTATGGTCATATCAGGAGGGGAGCCCTTTGTGCTTAAGGACCAGCTCTTCAGGCTCTTCCGGAAATATTCCGATATGTTCTTCATGATCTATACAAACGGCACCCTTATTGACCAGAGGACCGTTGATGAACTTGCGGACCTGGGAAATGTCGCTCCTGCCATCAGCCTTGAGGGGTATGAACAGCAGACCGATGCAAGAAGGGGTGCCGGAGTATACCGAAGGGCGACACGGACAATCCGGGCTCTAGCTGATGCCGGGGTGCTTACCGGTGCAAGCATCACCTATACCCGGGACAACGTTGAAATAGTCTCAACACCCGAATATATAGATCACCTCATTGATCTTGGTGCGGTATTTGCCTGGTACTTCATGTTTATGCCCGTGGGGACCGACCCAGTGCTCTCTCTGGTCCCGACACCGAAGCAGCGTATTGCCTGCGGAGAACGCATCAATACCATTCGGGGAACAAAACCGATATTCCTGGCTGATTTCTGGAATGACGGACCTGGAGCAGGGGGCTGCCTTGCAGCAGGAAGGACCTACCTGCATGTGCTGCATGACGGCAGCATTGAACCCTGTGTATTTTCCCATTTCAAGGTGCAGACCATCAGGGATACGACCATCAAGGAAGCCTCCAACAGTGAATTCTTCCGCAGCATCAGAAAAGCATTCCCCTACAACCAGCAGGGAAACCTGAAGCGGCCCTGCATGATCATCGATAATCCTGAAGTTCTCAGAAAAAGCGTACAGGATCATGTTGCATCAGCAGGACATGAGCATTCTGAGGACCTGGTGAAGGATAAAGAGGTGATGGCCTGGATTGACAAATATGCAGAGGAATATGCACAGCTTGCTGATCCTCTCTGGGAACAGGTGATCAGCAGCCCCGACAGCAAATGGTACCGCCATGGAGAGCCCTACCGGAATCTCTTCTCCCGGGAGTACCGAAAGGTGTAGCACATGAACATACTTGCCGTATCAGGAAGCCCCAGGAAGGGAGGGAACACCTCCCGAATCATGAAACGAATTGCCGCCGGCGCAGAGAAAGCAGGAGCAGCAGTAACCTGCGTAGAGCTGTGCGACTATTCCATCCATGGATGCATTGGATGTGAACGATGCAGAAAAGACAGGACCTGCACCAGATTTCTTGACGGCATGCACCTGCTCTACCAAACGATTGAGTACGCAGACGGTCTGGTGCTGGGGTCTCCTACTTATAACTACAATATGACCCACCTGATGAAAATATTCATAGACCGTCTCTATCCCTACTATAATTTTACCGAACAGCGCCCAGGCCCCTATTCCTCCCGTCTTGGAAATCAGGGGAAGAAGGCCCTGGTATTCGGCATTTGTGAGCAGAATGATCCCAAGGAGGCGGGGTACAATGTGGTATCCATGGCAGATGCCTTGGAAGCCCTAGGGTATGAGGTAACCGGCAGGGAGGTCTTTACATCTCTCTTTGCCTACGGTGCGGCTTCCAAAGACGATGCATCCCTGAAACGTGCTGAAGAACTGGGTAAGCATTTCTGTATAAAAGCACGGTAAATACTGCATGTAAGCTGTTTGCATTCCTTCCCTGTTTTTCTGTATAATCTCTCCATGTACTTTGATGTGATCATCATCGGCGCCGGAGTAATCGGCAGCAGCATTGCCCGGGAGCTGACCAGGCGCGATCTTACCATTGCTGTGATTGAACAGGAAGCAGATACCCCCTTCGGCATCAGCTGCAGGAACAGCGGCGTGCTGCATTCGGGCATTCATTATGAGCCGGGGAGTCTCCGTGCCAGGTTTGATGTACAGGGAAACTCCATGACCGAATCCATCTGCAGGGACCTCAACGTTGCCTGCAGGTACACCGGTAAGATTACCGCAGCCTCATCCCCTGAAGAGGTCTCACAGCTGTACCGGCTCAAGGAGCAGGGGGAGGCCAACGGGGTGCCGGGACTTGAAATCCTTGATAACCAAGAAATGCAGAAGCTCCAGCCGGGCATCTCAGGCATCAAGGGACTCTATTCGCCTTCCACAGGGATTATTAACCCCGTTTCATATACCATTGCATTGGCTGAACATGCCATGCAGGAGGGAGCGCAGTTCTTTTTCCTTCATGAGGTAACCGATCTAACTGCTGACCAGGACCGATGCAGAATTGCCTGCAGCACCCCAAAGGGTACTGTGTATTTTGAAGCGGGGGCAGTAATCAATGCCTCAGGGCTCAGTTCCGACCATATTGCCCGTATGACAGGCTGGGACAGTCCAAGGCTTTATCCCTGCAGGGGCGAGTACTATGTTCTTGACAAACGGCTCTCTGATCAGCTTAATCTGCTCATCTACCCGGTCCCCGGTGCCCACAGCGGAGGGCTTGGAGTCCATCTCACCCTAACCACCGAGGGGAACATCCTCATCGGTCCGAGCAATGAATACCTTGAGGACCGAAGAGATAACTCCTCCACCCGGGAAATTATGGAACTGCTGAAGCATGAAGCGGCTTCCCTGCTTCCCACCCTTGAAACCGGGGACTTCATCAGAAGCTTTTCCGGCGTCAGGCCGAAGCTCACCCCGCCGGAAATCGGCGGCTACGGTGATTTTGTCATCACCCGGCAGGACAAATTCATCCACTTAATCGGAATTGAAAGCCCGGGACTCACCTCTGCACCAGCCATCGCAGTGCATACAGCTGAAATGGTCGATGCACTGCTGCAGCCGAAGATGAAGCAGCACTGGAATCCTTCATTTACCGATACTCAGGAAATTTACCGGATGCCCTACCCGCTTTCACACTATTCCCGGGAAGTGCGAGAAGAGTTCATCAACCGTGATCCCGACTACGGGACCATACTCTGCAGGTGTGAAGGCATTACCCGCAGCGAGGTAATCTCCGCAGTGAAACGGATCAAGGGGCCTGTGACCTTGGCAGGGATAAAACAGCGGTGCAGGACCATGACCGGCCGGTGCCAGGGCGGGTTCTGCCTTCCCAGGATCACCGATATACTCCAGGAAGAGCACATTGAGGTGCTCTGGAAAGGCCCTGATTCTCCCATGTATATGGGAAGTTTGAGGAGTGAAGTCTATGGTTGATGCGGCCGTTATCGGGGCAGGGCCTGCAGGGCTGGCCGCAGCATCTGCAGCGGCTCAGCAGGGAGCTTCTGTGGTGCTCATTGAACGGGATTTCCGCCTCGGCGGAATACTTCCCCAGTGCATACATACCGGGTTCGGACTCCACAGGTGGAACCGGGAGCTCACCGGCCCTGAATATGCAGATATCGACATTATGGAAGTCAGCAGCAGCACGGTGACCACCATGCTCTCGACATTCGTCACCTCCATAACACGGGAGGGGAAGGGATTTCTGATTGAGACAGCCAGGAAAGGGCGCATTGAATGTATTTCCGCCTCTTCGGTGGTGCTTGCCATGGGATGCAGGGAGCGCACTGCAGGGGCAATATCACTTCCGGGAACACGCCCTGCAGGGGTGTTTACCGCAGGAACCGCACAGCGGTTAATGAATATGCAGAACATACGTCTGGGAAAACGGGCGGTGATTATCGGATCAGGGGACATCGGGCTGATCATGGCCCGGAGGCTCACCCTTGAGGGCACCGAGGTTGCAGCGGTAACTGAAATTATGGACTATCCCGGCGGACTGACGCGCAATGTCCATCAGTGCCTTGAGGATTACTCCATCCCCCTGCATCTCTCAACCCCGGTTGAAGAGATCATCGGTACAGACCGGGTTGAGGCAGTCCGCATCCCTGGCAAGACCATTCCCTGCGACACGGTGCTGCTTTCGGTCGGTCTGATCCCTGAGAACGAGCTTTCCAGGACTATGGGCATCTCCTTGGACCCCGCATCAGGGGGAGCCTATGTGAACCAGGACTGCATGACTGATATTCCCGGCATCTTTGCCTGCGGAAATGTGCTTCATGTCCATGATGTGGCTGATTTTGTTTCAGAAGAGGCCCAAACCGCAGGAAGAGCTGCAGCCGCGTGGGCAGCTGAAGGTTCTTCTGCATCCGGCATTCCTTCACCTGTTACATGCAGTGATGAGTTCAAGTATGTGCTTCCCCAGCGCATTACCAGAACGGGAAAACATTTGTTCTCCTTCAGGGCTGCATTCCCTTTGGAAAACACGAAGGTCCGCATCACCCAGAGAGGAAAGGTGATTACATCAAAACGGTTTATGAAGCTGATGCCCTCGGAGATGGTCAGGCTTCATGGAGAGGTAAAGACTGGTCTGCCTGTGGAGGTGCATTGTGAATAGGAGTTTTACCTGTGTGCTCTGCCCGAGGGGATGTCATCTTGAACTGGAATATGACACCGAGTCCCGCAGAATTACTGGAATAGCAGGGGCGGGGTGTTCCCGGGGAGAACCATGGGCGCAGCAGGAGCTCAGCGCACCGATGAGGACCCTCTGCACCAGCATACGAACAGCTGGAGGCGAGGATCCCCTGGTAAGCGTGAAAAGCGACTGCGACATACCCCTGGAACGCTTCCCTGATGTGATGAAATGCATAGAAGCAGCTGTCGCTGAAGCACCGGTGCATATCGGTGATGTGCTGCTTCATCATCCTGCAGGCACATCCTGCAGAATTATCGCCACCAGGAGGAACCATGAATACAGAAAAGATTGATGATATGGTGCTTGCCCTGATGCACCTTACCACCTTCAAAGAACCCAATGGAATTTCCCGTTCCTGGAAGGGGCACGACTGGGATGCGCTCAACAGGCTCCATGAGAAGGGATGCATCAGCAATCCCGTGGGCAAACAGAAATCAGTTGTACTCTCCCCTGAAGGATTGAAACTCTCACAGGAACTGTTTAAGAAGCACTTTAGATGAAAACCTAAGATATTACTTTATTTATATAAAAACTTGTGATATACTAATGCTTACGTAATCATTTCTATGGAGCATGGTATGAAACGAAAAAAAGCAGCAGTAATTCACACTTTTCTCTATTCGGTGGAGGATCTAAAAAGACTATTTGCAGAACTCCTGCCTGAGGTTGATATGATCAATATTATTGACGACAGCCTGCTTCCGGAGGTTCTGGCAAACGGATCTCCAACCAAAGCTGTAGTCAAAAGAATATGTTCCTACGCACAGCAGGCTGAAGCCCTCGGTTGTGATGCGGTGCTCAATCAATGTTCCTCCGTCGGAGAGGCTGCTGATATTGCCGCACAGCTGATTTCCATACCTATGCTGAAGGTGGACTCTCCCATGGCACGTGAAGCGGTGCAGCGCGGTACCCGCATCGGTGTCGTAGCAACGGCACACAGTACGTTAGGCCCATCTGCAAGACTGGTAGAAACTACTGCACAGCAGCTTGGCAGGCATGTAACAGTGAACCGATGTTTTGCTGACGGTGCCTATGATGCCCTGCTTCAAGAAAAAAACAAAGAGAAACATGACCGTATCCTGATGGCAGCAATAGATAGGGCCTGTGCAGAAAATGATATTGTCTGCCTTGCCCAGGGAAGCATGCTAAGCCTTGTTGATATCTGCAGGGACAAACCCGTACCGGTAATTCACAGTTTTCGTTCCGGTGTTATGCAGCTCAGGGAGGTTCTTTGCCTTGATTAAGCACATAACAAAAGAAGGATCTGACATATTTTCAGGACCTCTGGAAACCGCAGCAGAGGGATTCCGGTTCCTGGAGGGTCCTGTCTGGCATCCGGTACAGCGCCATTTGGTTTTCAGCGACATTATCGGCAATGCCCTCTATCAGATGGATAGATCCGGCAGCATCACCATGGTCCGACGAAACAGTTTTCTTGCCAACGGGAATACCTATGACCGATCAGGCCGGCTGATCACCTGTGAACATGGAACAAGCCGGCTGACCCGCTTAGAGCACGACGGTTCAGTCATAGTTCTTGCATCCCGCTGGAATGAAAAGGAACTAAACAGTCCAAATGATGTAATAGTAAAGTCCGACGGTTCAATATACTTCACCGATCCCGCCTCCGGTCGGGGTGAGGGGTACGGCATTCCACGAAAGCAGGAACTTGATTTCCAGGGAGTCTACCGTCTTGATCCTGAAACTCTTTCACTGACACTGCTTGCTGATGATTTCTCAAAACCCAACGGCCTGTGCTTTACTCCAGACGAGTCACATCTGCTTGTTAACGACACAGATCGGCAGCATATCAGGCGATTTCCGGTTTGTCCCGACGGCACCTTGGGCGAAGGAGAACTGTTTGCTGAACTGGTGCAGGATGCGCCTGGAGCAGCTGATGGGATGAAATTTGATTCCCAGCATCGTCTGTTCTGCTGTGCCCCTGGAGGAATTCAGGTGTTCTCTCGTGAAGGAAAACTCATCTGCAGGCTTTTCATCCCCAAGTTTACCGCTAACTTCACCTGGGGAGACGAGGATCTAAAGACCCTCTATATTACTGCATCCTCTACCCTGTACCGAATCAGAGTAACCTGTCCAGGGTTCAGGCTGTTTTAACGGGGTCTTACAGTTTTTCTTTCAATAATTTCACCGGAGAACAGGTAATGTTCTGGTTCAGGGCTGAAGTGCTCAATGTTTCTGATCATTGCCTGCACGGTTTTCTGAACCATCCGATCAAGGGGCTGCCGGTATGTTGTGATGGGATACAGGTCCTCGTGCTTCATAGGGATTCCGTCAAACCCGATGAGAGAAAAATCCTCAGGTGACGAGAGACCCCCGCGGATTCTGAAGTAGTCATAGAATCCCATTGCCATATAGTCCGATCCGCAGAATACGCAGTCAAAAGAAAGCTCCTGCTGCATCACTGTCTCTGCAGCCGAGAATCCGGAATTATAATAAAAATCACCTTCTACAACCGTTACCTGATCTATACCGTGTTTTTTCATTCCAGAGATAAATCCCTCCATACGCTCCTTATTTGTGGAGGAATCCTTTTCACCTGATACATACACTGGCCTTCGGTGACCCTTTTCATACAGGTAATCAGCAATACGTTCCCCGGCCTCAAGGTTGTCGCTGCATACGGAATTCACTTTTGCTCCTTCACTGAGCCTGTTGAACAGAAACACCGGTGTATTAAACCGCAGGCACCACTGCACCAGAGGGGAGGAAAGATTTGCAGAGGTAATAATCATGCCGGCAACATGGTATTCCAGCGCAGTCCTGAGTTTTTCCCCTACACCCGCTTCATCATTGATATTAAAGAGCATTACGGAGTATCCCCTCTGCTGAAACAGCTGGGTAAAGAGGTCCAGGGATCGCATATAAAATTCATTGTCAAACCGTTTGACTACAATACCGATAATCTTCGTAGACTGGCTGTGAAGAGAGCGCGCAATGATGCTCGGACGATATCCAAGCTTGTCGGCAGCGGCAAGCACCTTCTGCCGCTTTGACTCCGATACGGGAATGCCGCTGGTGTTGAAAACCCGTGATACAGTTGCCTGGGAAACCCCTGCCTCACGGGCAACATCCTTGGATGAAGACCGTTTTACCTTCATTGACCGATGGTGTTTCATTGATACCTCGGGAACACATTACCATATTACGGCATTGCATGCAATTACTGCTCAGTTTTATCCCTTTACAGAACCTCCGGTAAGTCCCTTCACCAGATGCTTCTGGAAAAATATAATAATCAGAACAATCGGTATGGTAGTTGACACGGCGGCGGCAGCAGCAAGAGTGACATGCCCTGGGGCTTCACCTCCGGTAAACTGCACAATAGCCACCGGCAGCGTCCATTTTGACTGGGTAAGAACCCTTACAAGGAGAAATTCATGATATGCCAAAAGCATGGAGAACAGCCCTGTAGAGAGAATCCCCGGCCATGCCGAAGGAATTATCACCCGAATAAATGCAGGGAAAGGTGCCAGACCGTCAATTGATGCGGCTTCTTCCAGCTCCTTGGGGATGTCTGCAAAAAAGGCGCTCATCATCCAGATGGTAAACGGCTGGTTAGCTGCCACCAGAACCAGGATCACAATCCAGTATGTATCATAGAGTCCGGTTGCAAGCCCCAGTGAGTAATAGGGAAGCGCAAACGCCATTCGAGGAAGTGCCCTGAAACCCAACGCTGCAATCAAAATAATGATGCTGTCAATTCCGGTATACCGGGCAATGGCATATCCCGAAACGCTTCCAATGGTCATTGAGATGACAACTACTCCTACTGTAATGATAACGGAATTCACAAAGTAGTTATAGAACTCCGCCATATTCATCATCCGGGGAATCAATATGAGCGCAGCAGCGAGGATTATGATGATTCCCGCTATAAGCAGTGACTTAGGAACAGCGTACTTTTTCGAGACCATGAGCAGCAGGATGAATGTTACCGCAGTACCTACAATAATCATCCCGAGTGCCCAGAAATTTTCGGGTGTTGATGTAAACCAGAGGTTCGTATAGTTCTGGGCTGTGGGTGTGAAAAAAAACAGCGGTGTCCGCGCAAAAGCCTGACGAACCGTCTTCAGCGACTGAAGAATCGCCCAGAAAAAGGGAATAACGCTGTATATGGAAAACAGAATCAGCACCGCATAGATACCGGTTTTTGCAAGCGGATGTTTTACTGGTGTCATATCCTACCCCTTTCCTGTTTTATTCCTGTACTGCAGCCGCAGAAACGGAATAAGCACCACAAGAATGCCGATAACCGTCAGCACTGCTGTTGTATTTGCCCTTCCGAGACGCTGCACACTCATGCCGATACGGTAGTTGTACATCATCAGGTTTTCAGCCTGGAACAGCGGATTCTGCTTGGTCATTACCAGAATGCTGTCAAACATCCGGTACATGTCCATAATCAGGATCATCATGATCATCAGCAAAAGGGGTTTCAGGTGAGGAATTACAATGAAGCGGATCTGCTGAATCCTGGAAGCACCGTCCACCGTGGCTGCCTCAAGATGCTCCTCAGGCAGTGTCTGAAGCCCGGCAAAGAATACCACAATTGGATAGGGAGTCACATACCAGATCAAGTGGAAGATCACCAGCACCTTTACGGACATGGGCGTGAAGACAAACGGCTGGCTGAACACCTGCTGGTACAAATAGGACATTATGCCGCCAACTTCAAACAGCTGGCGGAACATCACAGTCCCCACCACAGGAACTACAATGAAAGGCAGCAGCATCATGGACATCAGCAATCCTCTGACAGCCAGAGAAACTTGATCCAGAAAAAGCGCCATAATAAATCCAAGACAGATATGAACCGGCACTGTGAAGACAATAATGATGAGGGAAAACCTGAAGGCCCTCCAGAAATCCGGGTCAGAAAGGATGTATCGGTAATTTGCCATACCGACAAATTCAGGACTCGTAATATTTCTAAAGGTTACGAAATTCAAGCTCAGAAACACCGCATATACCAACGGGAAGACCATAAGAAGAATCATGGCCAGATTACTCGGAGCCGAAAACTGGTGAAACAGTTTTCGTTTCATCTTTCCCTCCTTATTAATTCACTAAGGCACCTGATATCAGGTGCCTTATGAAATACTTGCATACGTGATCAGTCAATCCAGCCTTGGGCCCGAGCTTCCTCGGTATACCGCTGTGCTGCCCTGTCAAGCACCTGCTGGGGTGTCATGTCTCCCCTCAATGAGAGAGGCAGTGATTCACCCAGAACAGATCTGGCAAGGGGTACCGCCGGATTATTCAGGTAGGCGCCAATTCCGTCTCGAAGACTTTCCATAGCAGCGGGCATATAGGGCGCTGCATCCCGGCTTACCAGAGCTGTACCTCTTGTAGGAATTCCATGGCTCAGTGCACCTATCTGGCTCTCGAGCTTCACCGCCTCCATAATAATCTTGAAGATCAGTTCTTTGTCAACATCAGTGTTTGCGGGAATGCAGTAAAAGTCGTTGAAAGCGCTCGCTCCGGCCATACCTCCCGGCACCGGCTGGGGAGAACGTGCGAATTTGATTTCATCTACATAATCCGAATATTCAGGATTGTTCATATTCACCGCTCGGCTTGCCCAGGTGTTAGTGAATGCCACACGGCCGGTCTGCAGACCGATCTCCACGTCATCAACACTGTAGGACAGCCCGACGGGACCTACTGCTTTCTGGGCAACTTCCACCAGTTTTT
>PWNW01000228.1 GCA_003557605.1 Spirochaetaceae bacterium | reverse complement strand
TAGTTGCTCCTGCCCATGAGCAGCGCCGTAGTGACGGTCCTGTCAATATGGGAGCATAACAGAGGCAGATCCTTTTCATAGAGCTGGTACTGAAGGTTGATGGTCCCCGTTGAGATGACAAGATGGGATTCCTGATGCTCCAGCACCCACATTATGGAGGGAATCAGGTAGGCAAAGGATTTACCGATACCCGTTCCCGCCTCAATGACCGTAAACCCCCCTGAATTGAGGGTCTCGCACAGCACAGAGATCATCTCCTCCTGGCCGTCTCTTCTCTCAAAGGACCCGATGGCCTCAGCAAGGGGAGATCCTGGACTGATATACCCGAGGGCCTGCTGAAGATCAATCAATGCGGTAGTCCTGAAGCTTTCGGTGCAGGGTCTTTCTTCCGATATCCAGGACCTCGGCGGTTCTGGACTTGTTTCCGTTTAAGTGGTTCAAGGTTGCCTGGATGATCTTCTTCTGGGCCTCCTCCATGGTAATGCCGACAGGAATGATGACCCGCTCGTCATCATGTTCCTGTCGGACCGAAAGGGGAAGGTCCTCCACTTCGATGACATCTCCCTTGGAGAGCACCACCGAGCTTTCCATGCAGTTGCGAAGCTCCCTGATATTGCCCGGCCATGAGTAGTTGTACAGCAGGGCGCTAGCCTTATGGCTGATGCCCTGCACCTGCTTTCGGTTCTCTTCACTGAATTCTTTGAGGAATGCCGTAGACAACAGGGGAATATCTTCCTTGCGCTCCCGCAGGGCAGGTACATGGACATGCACCACATTGAGGCGGTAGAACAGATCCTCCCGGAAATGCCCGGCCTCGATTTCCCGTTTCAGGTCCTTGTTAGTAGCAGAAATAATGCGGACGTCCACCGAAACCGACTCCTCCCCCCCGACACGCTCAAAGGTTCTTTCCTGCAGAACCCTGAGGATCTTGATCTGCACCTGGGAGCTGATTTCCCCAATTTCATCAAGAAATATGGTGCCCTTGTCAGCAAGTTCAAAGCGTCCCCGCTTACGCGCCGCCGCACCGGTGAAGGCCCCTTTCTCATGACCGAAGAGCTCGCTTTCAAGCAGCGATTCGGTAAGTGCAGCACAGTGCACCTTCACATAGGGCTTCTGCGACCGGTCCGATAGGTCATGGAGTGCATCTGCTATCAGCTCCTTGCCTACCCCGCTTTCTCCGGTGATCAAAACCGAGGCACGGGTGTTGGAAACCTGCTCAACAATATCCATCACCTGCTTCATCCTGCTGCTCTTTCCAACGATCTTGGAGAATTTCTGCTTCTTCTTAAGAAGCTCCATCTCCTCCTTCAGCGCAGCATGCTCCAGATGCAGCGACCGGTTTGAAAGAGCGCGCTTGACCAGCAGGGCCAGTCGGTCAAGGTTTACCGGTTTGGTGACGAAATCGAAGGCGCCGTCCCGCATGGCTGAAACCGCCGACTCAATAGTGCCGTGACCGGTCAGGATGATCACCGGCAGGGTGGGATATGATGAACTGACCCGCTTGAGCAGCTCCTCGCCTGAAAGCTTGGGCATTTTCAGATCCGCTATGACCGCATCGACATCCCGGGCATTGATGGTGTTCCAGGCAGCAAGACCGTCCTCGGCTGTAAGCACGTCATATCCCTCAAGTTCCAGGGCTCGGGCCAGTCCTGACCTGATGTTCTTCTCATCATCTACTATCAGAATGGTGAATTTCACCTGTTCCCTCCCATTCAATGAGATTATGCTCCCCCTTGGGCAGGGGCAGCAGCACGGTAAAGGTGGTTCCCTTACCTTCCGTGGAACTGATTGCGATATCGCCCTGATGTTCACGGATGACCTTGTAGACCACCGTCAGCCCAAGTCCGGAACCGAAATCCTTGGTGGTGAAATAGGGCTCAAATATTTTGTTCATGTGCTCGTCGGAAATCCCTGTTCCGGTGTCAGTGATGTCGATACCGAAGGCCCCGCCGTTAATGTAGGTGGATACCGTCAGCCGCCCCCCGTCGGGCATGGCACCAATGGCATTTTTTATAATATTCAGCAGCGCCTGCTTCAGGTACTTCTGGTCAATTTCTGCTTTATGAAAATCAGCCTTGAAGTGGGTCTCAACTTCAATGTTATGCTCCTCAAGCTCATACCTGATAAACTCCAGCAGGTCTTTGAGCACCTCATGGATATCCTCACGTTTCATCCTGGTGTCCATCGGTCTGACGGCAAAAAGAAAATCCACCACGATGCCGTTGAGACGCTCAATCTCCTCCTCCAGCACGTCAAGATAGGAGCAGAGATCATCCTCGGGAAGGCATTTCTTATGTTCCACGTCCCTGCGCATCAGCTGGAGATGAATGCCGATGGAGGCAAGGGGATTCTTAATCTCATGGGCTACCCCTGCGGCAAGGGTGGTCAGGGAAGCGAGGTTTTCTGCCCTCCGGTACTTTGCCTCCCGCTTCTTCCTGCTTGTTATATCCCGGATCTGGATGATCGACCCGGCAACCTGACGGTCCCGTACCAGGGGAATCACCGACAAAGAAAGGATTTTCAAAGTTTCGCTGCTCTCAAGATAGAACTCCTCATCCTCAACTCTGGTCCCCTCCTGCAGCACCTTCTCCAGCCAGCGGGAAACCTCCTTATCGGTTACCACGCTCCAGGCTGTATGGTATTCATGCTCTCCCCCGGCAAAGGGCAGCATATGGTATGCAGCCTTGTTGATCATCATCACCCGGAAGCTCCTGTCTGTAACGATCACTCCCTCATGGAGGGAATCTATTACCCCTTCATACCGCTCCTGCTCACGCAGCAGCAGATCAATCAGCGAGGTTATCTGTTCAATATTGAGCTTGGGCAGCTTCTCCAGCGCCCGCTGTATAAATTTTCTCACACCTTCACCCCGCGGAAATTAAACAGTTCAGCCAGCTTATACCAGCAGGACTCCAGTATCAAGCTTTCCCGCTGGTGCTTTTCTGATGAGCGGCTTCCTGCTTCACTGATCACCTCCCAGCACCGGTATTCAAGGTCCCCGTCAATGAGCCTGCTATCCCGGCACTCCCTGAGCACCTCAATGATTTCAAGAAACGCCTTTTTCAGCATGCCCTGCTCATCAATCCGAGCAAGCAGTCCAATAAACCGATCATGGTCAAACTCATCGGGATATACCAGGGAATTCACCAGAAACTGCATATCGTCACGAAGGGTCCTGCAGTCAATCCCGCCTTTGGTCAGAAAAAAGGTGCGCAGTGAATCAAATTCATCAGGATCATGATAATAAACATCCCTGATCACCCGAGCATCCTCTTCAGGTGACCGCTGCAGAAATGCATAGGTCCTCACCCGGGAGAGTATGGTGGGAATGATTCTCCCCCGTCCTTCAGAAAGCAGCACTGCCGTTACGTTTTTCGGGGGTTCCTCCAGGAACTTCAGCAGGGCGTTTTTCGAAGGATCATGAAAGTATTCCACTCCCTCCATGATGACAGTCCCATGGACGTCACCGGGCTTTGTCGAAAGCCATGACTGCAGGGACCGTACTGCCTGCACCGGCAGGTTGCCGCTTTTAATGGTTTCATCAAGCTTTGCCGTCAGCTTTCGGATCTTGGCCAGCACACCCTCCTGCTTTGAGACCAGGCGGTCGTCCAAGGAACTGAATTCAGCAAGCTGGTCCTGGATTTCTTCTATCAGCCTGGAGCTCTCCTTCTGCTGGGAATCATGCTTTCCTGCCCACATCACGTCAAACCGCTTCAGCAGCAGGTTTACCGACCTCCGGAGGAGATCACGGGACTCCTGATTCCTTGATACGGCAAATCCTGCCGATGCAGCGTCAAACTGGGACAGGAAATCCCTGTTTGCAAACACCATGGTATAGGGATTGTCCAAGGTCCTTGAAGTTCTGCATTCCCTGCATTTGCATGCAGGAGCGGCTCCCTCCCTGCAGTGAAGAATTCGGGCTGTTTCCAGAGCTGCGGTCATCCTCCCGGAATAGCGCTGTCCGTAGAACAGCAGCGCCTGAGGCAGTTCCTGATTGAGCAGTTCAGACCGCAGCTGCTCAATCACCGGACCCTGTCCGAAGCTGGAGGCAAACAATCAGATGCTCCCTGTTACCAGTTCGATGCTGTAGGGTGCTATGGGCTCCAGCACCGCGGCAATTCGGCTGCTGTCAAGCAGAGCAGCGGGATCAATAAAGTTCTGAAGCCGCAGGAGAAACACAATGAAGGAAACAACAATCGCTCCCTCCAGCAGGCCGAGACCGAGTCCGAGGAAGGAATCAATGCCCTTGAGTTTCAGCTGCTTCAGTGACTTCTCAAAACTGAGGGAAAACAGCCGGGTAAGGAGAAACCCTGCAAAAAACAGCAGGATAAAGGAGACCACATTGCTCCACTCTCCCAGGGGCAGGTACTGGTCAATCAGTTCAGCTCCCAGGCCGGCAAACATCAGTGCCGCCAGAAACCCAATTATATAGGAAGCCTTGGCAAGCACTTCCTTCACAAATCCCTTGGTTAATCCCCGGATTCCGAGAACTGCAATGATGACCAGTGCGATGATATCGAAAGCGGAATACTGCATGCGCCCCTCCTGACTAGGATCGGGAAACCAGGTATTCTTCCAGACACTGCGCAACCCTTCGGGCCCCTTCGGTGTGAACCAGTGATGCGGCCTGCCCTGCAAGATCCTGTCTCTTCTTCGGATCCCTGATCAGGGTCAGTATATCATGAATAGCCTGCTGTGTATCAAGGGCGGAGGAGAAAAAGCAGAGAGCAGCACCCTTGTCGGCAAAATAGCTTGCATTGCGCTCCTGATCTCCCCGGGATACCTCTCTTCCCAGCGGAAACAGGACCATGGCTTTTCCTGCAGCTGCCTGCTCCCAGATCGCACCGGCCCCTGCGCGGGATATCACCAGGTCTGAGCGCTGAAGGACTGCGGAAAATTCATGTTCCAAGTATGCGGCAGGATGATATCCAGGCTTTATTGGAGGAGTACGGTGCTCATCCTGCCCCAGCACATGGATGATATGCACCGATTCGGGAAACCAGGGAAGCATCTCCCAGATCATGGCATTAAATGAACCGGACCCTAAGCTTCCGCCGTGGATAAGCACCCAGAGCCGGTCATCCGGAATGCCTATTGCCCCCGATTCCTCATTTGGCGGGATCCTCCCAATGGGATTGCCGGTCACCCTGATGCGCTTTTTCACCCGGTACCAGGCTGCAGATTCCCGGTAGGGTATGCAGACCAGGGAGCTCACATACTGGTTGAGCCGGGTAGCAAGTCCCGGATCAAAGTCCGATTCATGGGATACCACCGGAATGTTCAGCATCCAAGCCGCATACACCACGGGAACAGAAACATATCCTCCCTTGGAAAACACACAGGAAGGGCGCAGGGCCCTGAGTATCTTCAGGGAATGGAAAAACCCCTTCACGATGTTCCCGATGTCTGTAATGTTCTCCCATGAAGCATATCGGCGAAGCTTCCCCGAGGGTATCTGCTTATAGGGAATGCAGTATGCCTCCAAAATCTCCCGGTCCTTGGGATGCTTTGAGCAGAGCCATAGCATTTCATGACGGAGTATGGTACCTGATTCAATCAGCTGCTGAGCCGCCGCAATACCGGGATAAATATGACCGCCCGAGCCTCCTCCCGTCAGCACAAGCCTAACGCCCTTCATCAAAGAGCCTCCCCGCACGGATGCGCATGATCTCCTGGTACTGAGCTGTGAAATCAGGTGACAGGAAGCTGGAATTCATGTGTTCAATCATCTTCGGCAGAAGCTTGCGGTACTTGTTCAGCACGTTCTCCGCCTGTCTCGGTACAAGTCTTAGGGACTGAGACAAAGCGAGAAAATCATCCCGTTTCAGTTTTCTCCGTTTTCCGTTTACGGCCAAAGCCGCATCATCCCGGTCCTTCGATTCCGTAATAAGCAGCCGGGTATTCAGCAAGTCAAAAGCCGGGGCCAGGCGAAGTGCCGGTTCATGGAGCACTGCATAGTTTTTCAGGTGCATATCACCGTTTCCGGTAAGGAAACAGAACACCGTCAGGTCAAAAAGGGTCAGAAGATCGTAACCGGGCCTGGAGCTGCAGGCAAGCAGCACCTTGCCGACCTGCTCCACCGATCCTTTGTATTTGTCTTCGGTGAGCCGTTCGGTAAGCTGGCACATATCTTCCATGTGCAGCTCCCTGTTTTGCTTCCGGTCAAATCTCCTGGTAAGATATGCCAGGCTTCCGTCACTGAGAGCAATCAGCCCTGAAGGGGCCGTTTCAATCCCGCACAGACGCGCCATGGCCATGGTGGCTGCTTCATTTTCCGGCATCTGGGGATACTGATCGGCAGGGGCTTTGAGAATAAATTCACCGTCCAGTCCGACCAATGTGAGCCGTTTCTCTCCGTCGGTTACCCGTTGGATCAGGGAAAGCTTCTCCTGCACCCCCGGTACGGTAATCTGCTGGGCCACAACCTGTTTAGCCAGTTCCCTCAGCTCTTTGCGGTCATAACCGATGGCGGGAACCGCAACGGAGGAAAAGAGGTATACCCCGCACCTCCTGTGGTATCCCTGGCTGTGCTCAAGCAGGGTCTTCTGGCAGACCAGGCACCTACTGCTCATAATCAGCCTCATCGGGCAGGGGCTGTCCGCTCATGTCATGTATATGAACTGCTCCAATGGTATCCCTGCAGCATGCCAGCAGCAGTCCCATCCGGTCCCTCGGACGGATTTTCCAGACTTCAGCAGTTACATGAAGCATCCACCCCTCGGGAATCAGTCCGTCGAAAAAGGGAAACATGGTCTTAGAGCGGTAGGGCTCCATACGTACCGGCATGGTAAGGCTGACCGGCAGGTTCCGGTGCTCTCTGCAGTACTGGAAATCATAGCTGAACTGGTAGCCCGCAGCATCTTCCAGAAGAACGCCGGAGAGATTTTCACGGTAGTACACCTGTGCCCAGCGCATTACGACGGTATCCCCTTTTCTCCGGCAATACGTACCGGCGCCATACGGTATCCGAAGAGGAACAGCACCTGGTTCACCTTGTCCAGCCGGAGACTCTGCTTGCCCTGCTCAATGTCCCTGATAAACCGCAGCCCTACCCCGGCTTTCAGGGCCAGTTCCTCCTGGGTCAGTCCCAGCTGCCTTCTCTCCGCTTTCAGCCGTTCCCGCAGATCCCTGGTATCATCAATTATCATACATCATTCTACACCTTATCGGGTATATTATCAATAAAAGATTATTAATTATATCATATCGGGTATATAATGAATGATTTTTCTAAATGCGCACCCGTACGGGTATACCCTTGTAGGATAAGCGGAAAATTCTTCCATCTTATACCCATCCTTCTTTGAAAGATCACTGGTATATAGTAGAGTATTGGCCATGAAACCTTTACAGAAACAAACAAGAAAACTTGACCGCGTTGATCCGCTGTGGAAATACCGCTATTTATTCTCCTTTGACGACAAATCTATGATCTATCTGGACGGGAATTCTCTCGGCAAGCCACCGAACAGTACGGTCCGAGCGGTCAGGCAGACGGTTGAGCATCAGTGGGAGTCCCGGCTGATTCGGGGGTGGAATGAGGGATGGTATGATGCAGGTTCTGTCCTGGGTGAGACCCTTGCACCAATTATCGGTGCCGGCCCCAACGAAGTGATCTTCTCTGATTCCACATCGGTTAATCTCTATAAACTGGCTTACAGCGCGATGAAGCTTCAGCGGGGAAAGACAAGGATTGTCACCGATGCGCTTAATTTCCCCACTGACATCTACATACTTCAGGGTCTGATAAAATCATTGGGCGAACAATACTCGCTCTATATATGCCCATCCCGTGACGGCATTGAAATTGACCTCAATGATCTTGAACGTACGGTTGATGACAATACAGCGCTGGTGCTGCTTTCTCACACCGCCTTTACCAGCGCATTCACCTATGACATGCAGGAAGTCAGCGACCTGGTGCACAGAAAGGGTGCAATGATCCTCTGGGACCTCAGCCATTCTGCCGGAGTTGTGCCGGTGGAGCTGAGCAGGACCAAATCCGACCTCGCAGCGGGCTGCTCCTACAAATACCTCAACGGCGGTCCTGGAGCCCCGGCGTTTCTCTATGTCAGGGAAGATCTCCAGCAGCAGCTGGAATCACCCATTTGGGGCTGGTTCGGAGACAGCAGTCCCTTTACGTTCTCCCGGGAGTATCAGCCTGCCGACGGCATCAGGAGGTTTCTTGCAGGTACTCCGCCTGTTCTCTCCCTTTCAGCTCTCCAGCCGGCCCTGGAAATGATCCGTGAAGCAGGCATTGAAGCGCTAAGGGAGAAGTCGATGAAGCAGACTGAGTTTCTGATTTCAACAGCTGAAAAGCTTCTGCTCCCACTCGGGTGCACCATCGGTTCACCCCGTGAAGCCCATAAGCGCGGGTCCCATGTATCAATCAGGCATCCTGAGGCATACCGCATCTGCAGGGCCCTGATTGAACCGAAGCCGGGAATCCCGGCCTTTATTCCTGATTTCCGGGAACCGGACAATATACGCATTGGAATTGCTCCGCTGTACAACACCTTTGATCACCTGGGCCAGGTAACTGAGCGGATCGTTAAAATCCTTAAGCGCCAGGAGTACAAGAATCACAGCACTCTGAAGGACGGGGTCACATAGGTAAGCTGTCCAGCCCCTTCTGCAAAATTCTGCAAAAGGGGCTGTTCTCCTTGAAGCCTTCTATGTGCTCCTGTATACTGGATCAGTATGAGGAGGTTTCCCATGAATATTCCCCCGGAATTTACCCAGATGCTCATTACCTATGCTGAGCGAATATTCTTTGCCCTGGTAATTTTTATTGTCGGCCGCATAGTCATCAAGTTTCTCAACCGGCTGGTGAGACGAGCTTCCCAACGGAAAGAACTGGATTCCACCCTCAAATCATTTCTTACTTCCACCATCTCCACGGTGCTCAATATTCTGCTGATCCTTACCATAGCCTCTACTTTGGGCATTCATATGACTTCCTTCGTGGCGGTCATAGGTGCGGCGAGCCTTGCTGTCGGTCTGTCCCTGCAGGGCAGTCTGTCAAATTTTGCCGGAGGCGTGCTGATTTTGCTGTTTCGGCCCTTCAATGTTGGCGACTTTATCGAAGCCCAGGGAATCCTCGGATCCGTAGCGGAAATAAAAATCCTGTATACGGTTCTCAACACCCCGGACAACAAACGGGTGGTAATTCCCAACGGGAACCTTGCAAACAGCACGGTGACTAACTTTTCGGTCAATCCCACACGTCGAGTGGACCTGGTGTTCGGGATATCATATGACGACAGCATTGATCATGCCAAGGAAGTCATTTCCAAGCTGGTAGATGAGCATGAATTGATTCTCAAGGACCCGGCTCCGATTATCGGCGTGACAGCACATGCAGACAGTTCAATTGACTTTGCCGTCAGGGTATGGTGCGAACGGGCAAACTTCCTGAAGGTGATGTTCGGGCTCAATGAAGAAGTAAAGAAAGCCTTTGACCGTGAAGGCATCACCATCCCCTACCCGCAGCGGGATGTTCATATATATTCTGAAAATCTTGAGAAAAAAGGATAATCTATGGATTACTCGGATTACGAAAAGAAATGCGCCGCTGTCAGACAGGAGAATAAGGTGCTGCTTGAGGGGTTTGAATCATGGCTGAAAGAAAAAGGCCTTGGCGAAAACACAGTCTCAAACCATCTGAACAATATTGATTTTTACATCAATGATTTTCTTCTCTACTATGACGTGATACCAGCTGCAGAAGGTGCTGATGAGATTTCTTCATTTCTCGGAAACTGGTTTATCCGAAAGGCAATGTGGGCATCTGAATCAAGCATTCGCTCCAATGCTGCAAGCCTGAAAAAATTCTACCAGTATCTCTTCGAACTTGATATGATACCCCGTGAGGAGCTTGCTGAACTGAAACTCTGCATAAAGGAAGATCTTCCTGACTGGTTAGAGGAACTCAGGAGATTTGACAGCCTGGCCTTTGATTTCTAGGCGCTTGACACTGCCGGCTGAAGGGTATTACATTTACAGCATCAAGGGGTGGTGAACGGCGTGAATGCCGGAACCTGAGAACATACCCGTAGAACCTGATCTGGGTAATGCCAGCGTAGGGATGCAGCGTCTTGTTTTCCGTATCATTCCAACCCGCCCCATCACAACGATTGTCTCATAAGGAGCGCCAGTATGAAACAGATACGATGTACGCTAATGATGCTGCTGGTAACAGCAGCTGCGGTCTCGCTTTGGGGTGCCGGGTCCCGTGAGGTTCACGAACCGGTCCAGGAAGTGGTGGTGTACGCATATGATTCATTTGCATCCCAGTGGGGACCGGGCCCCCATGCGGTTGAGGAATTTG
>PWNW01000231.1 GCA_003557605.1 Spirochaetaceae bacterium | reverse complement strand
CTATATATTCCAGGAACCCATGCGGGCCCTCACTCCCCACCTCACTGTGGCAGACCACTTTCGTCTGCGCTATGCGTCCCTGGGTATCCGAAACGTATCGGAGGTCAGGGAGAGGACCGCACAGGTGCTTAAGGATGACCAGCTTCAGCCTGATGCAGGGATGCTGCGTTCCTATCCCCGGGAGCTCAGCGGAGGGCTGGCCCAGCGGGTGACCGCCGCCCTTGCCTTTGCCGGGGAGCCTGAACTCCTGATAGCCGATGAACCGGCAACCGCCCTGGATGCGGTCACCCGCATGCGGCTGATGGAGACTCTCCAGGAAGCCGCAGCATCACGCCGAGCAGCTCTGCTTTTTATCAGCCATGATGTGGGCCTCACCGCAGCGGTGACCGAATCACTGCTGGTGATGAAGGACGGGAAGATTGTTGAGCGGGGCAGCACTGCTGAGATTATCAAGGGGGGGAGCTGCCCCTATACCAAACGCCTCATTGCAGCAGTCCCCAGCCTCACTGCAGCCAGGACCGTGACAGGAAGTCCCGGTGAGGATGCGGTGCTGGAGCTGCGGGGAGTGACGGTGCGGTACCCCAACGGAACAGAGGGGATCAGGAAGGTCTCCCTCCGGTTTGCCCCAGGAGGTGTGACCGCCGTAGCAGGGGAGAGCGGAAGCGGGAAATCTACCCTCGTAAAGGCCTGCCTAGGCCTGGCTGACCCTTCGGAGGGGACCATCCTCGTTGACGGGGTGAGCACCGCAGAAATGAGCACCCGACAGCTGCAGGAAGCACGAAGGAGAATGCAGATCGTCTTCCAGAACCCTTCGGGGTCCTTCAATCCCGACCTTCTGATGCGTGAGAGCCTGCAGGAGCCGCTTCGCATGCTCTCCCGGATGAAGGAACCCAAACGCATCGGCGTGATCTCCGCACTCCTGAGGAGGGTGGGGCTTGATGTCCCCGTGCTGCACCGCTTTCCGTACCAGTTCAGCGGCGGACAGAAACAGCGGATGAGCATCACCAGAAGCCTCTCGGTATCTCCTCTGATACTCTTTGCCGATGAACCTGTTTCCTCCCTGGATGTATCAATTCAGGCAGAGGTGCTTCAGCTCTTCAGGGAGCTGCAGCGTTCCCTGGGGTTCCACCTGGTATTCATCACCCATGATATCGCATCAGCTGCAGGGATTGCCGACAGGATGGCGGTGATGCACCGAGGCGAAATAGTTGAGTCCGGGAGCATTGAGGAGATTCTCACCAATGCAAAGCACCCCTATACCAGGAAGCTGCTTGCAGCATCAGCATGGGCTGACATACATGCCCGAAGGGAGGGCATGGCATGACCGCACGGATCCTCCGCACCGCCGCTGAATGCCTGCTTATGATGCTGCTCTTTGTGACCGCTGCATTTCTGCTCTATGAATTCTATTTCGCAGATGCCTACCACCGGGCCCATATCTTCTCCCGGTATACCTCCTACATCAGGGATCTGCTGTCGCTGGACTTCGGGGCCCGTGCAGACGGGGTTCAGGTATCATTTTTTATTGTCCCCGCACTGTTCAACTCCCTGGTGCTGCTGCTTCCTCCGATCATCCTTGCGGTGATCACTGCGTATATCGCAGCGGGAAGGCAGTTCATCACCGGAGGAGACATCTCCTTCCGGCTGGTCCACGGGGCATCACGGGTGCTCGCTTCGGTACCGGTATACTGGCTGGGATTTATCCTCCTGGGAATATCCATGACAACCCGATGGTTCCCCATCGGGGGAGTAAGCACCCCGGGGTTTGAGGACCTTGATGCCGCAGGGAAGCTGCTCAACCGGCTGCATCATCTGGCACTGCCCTACCTGTGCATGTATCTCTTTCCTGCCGTACTGATCACCAGCATGGTCCAGGACCGGGTGAAGGAACTGTCCGGAAGTCCCTATGTGCTCACCGCCATGAGCCAGGGGCTGACGCGCAGACAGGTGTTCTCTGCCTCCCTTTCCCGTCCTGTCTGGGCTGAGGCGCTGCTCCAGGCAGGGGCATCCATGCCCGTATACATCACCATGATGGTTATTGTGGAGCGGGTGTTTCTCTACCCCGGGCTGGGGACCCTGGCTGTGGAACCCTACGGCAGGGTGACATTCATCTCCACCGTTGATTCCAGGACCGCCCAGGCGGCGGTGCTCTGCATCGGGATATGCTCAATCCTGCTTCAGTACCTCTTCCGGATTTCCGTGCCCCTGCTGGTCCCGGAAGGGGGAGCTTCTGGAATAATGAAGAACACTCCTTTCCGGCAGAATCACCGGCTCCATTTCATATTGGCCCTGATGCTTTTTCCTCTTGCATCCCTTGCTGGTGGTCCGCATCATCTGCTGCAGGTGTCCCCTGCCGCGGCAGCATCTGCGGCGCTGCTCCTGGCCGCTGC
The DNA here is from genome assembly GCA_003557605.1 of Spirochaetaceae bacterium. GTDB lineage: Bacteria > Spirochaetota > Spirochaetia > PWKH01 > PWKH01 > PWKH01. The sequence goes on along the minus strand of PWNW01000231.1, from coordinate 186 downwards.
GGGTACGGCCCTGGTTGTGAGAAAACGGGAAGCCCCCTCTTTTGCCCATGCAGTGAGGGAGGTGCCCGTTGGACCCGGCGAAGAGCAGCATCCGGCAGAATCATTCTCCTCATCCGGAAGACGCCGTCCGGATACAGTGACGGTGCTGTGCCTCCTGCTGTTTCTGCTCATTGCAGTGGGCTCCTG
>PWNW01000295.1 GCA_003557605.1 Spirochaetaceae bacterium | reverse complement strand
TGTTTGCCTCCCGGTACAGCACCCCCGAAGCAGTATCACTGCTGCTTGACCGCGGTGCCCGGGCCGATATCCTTGACCGCTCATCTCCGCCGATGAAGGCGGTGGACCACGGAAGGCTTAACCCGGAGGTGTTTGACACCGAAGTGTTCTGGGAAATGAACAATCTGAGTTATTAGCTTTTTTACCGGGAGCAGGGTTCCCTGCTCCCGAGTATTTCGTTACAGTAATCTCTGAAAAACGTATAGAGCAAAAGACTGCCTGTATGTGTCATCTGAGTATATACCTGAAGAGGACAGCAATGAGCATTGAAGAAGAAATATTCGATGAAGCATATGAACTGACATTGAAGCATCTGCATGCCCGTGCAGAGCTTGAGGATTTTGACATCTCCCTGGTTGAAGGAGAACTGGTGCATCTCCAGCGATATGAGGGCCAGGACTGGTCAGGCCGCGGGGAAATCAAGAATTCCGAGATCAGCGCCCAGGTAACGGCCTACCAGGTGTTCCTGTACCGATGGAAACAAAAGATTGACCAGTCAGGGTAAACCCGGTACAATCACCGAAATCTTTCCATTGCAGGATCAGCTGGAATATGAATCGCCTGTTCATGCCGGTGAAGACCGTGACATTTCGATGTCTCCTTGCCCTGCTTACCGGTCTTGTATCAGGAACGGCTGCTTCACTGTTCCTTGCCCTGCTTGATGTGTCCATAGGTGCTGCAGGTTCTTTTCAGTGGTACTTTCTCACCATGCCCATAACCTTCTTTCTCGGCAGATATTTGGTGGAGCGCTATATCCCTGAGCCCGGTGATGCTGGAAATGACCGGTTTCTTCGCGCTGTCTGCAGCGCTTCGAAGTCCGTAAAGATCTCGCTCATCCGTCTTGCTGCGGCGGTGCTTACCATCGCATCCGGAGGATCTGCAGGAAGGGCCGGGCCAAGCGCCCAGGCAGGGGCCGCAGCTTCCGGAACCTTGGCTGATGTTCTGCACCTAGGTGATCGAGAGAGATCACTGGTGATTCTATGCGGGATCAGTGCGGGGTTTGCCGCGGTACTTGGTGCCCCTGCGGCCGCTGCAGTGCTGACAGCTGAAATCATGAGGCTGAACCGAAGACACTCAGGGGGAGTAGTCTATGCCTTCATAAGCGCTGTCACAGCATATGCTCTGTCAGGAATATTCGGGATAGCCCATCACCGGATCCCTGTTGTTCCGGAGCATCCCCTCTCCCTTTCTCTGCTGCTCTTTGCGCTCATCGGCGGGATTTGGTTTGCCCTGGTCGGTATTCTGATGATGCAGAGTCTCCGGATGGCCCGAAGGGTGTTTTCCCTGTTTCCCGCATCAGATCCCTGGAGAGCCGCTGCAGGGGGAGCAGTGCTGGTCCTGCTCTCCCTTGCTGCATCAACGCAGTATCTGGGACTGGGGTTTTCCCGGGTTGACGAACTTCTCTTGGGAAGCGCCGCACGGCCGGCGGAATTTCTCTTCAAGACACTGACGGTATCAGTGACCCTCGGTTCGGGGGGCACTGGGGGGATCATTACCCCGATGCTCTATACGGGAGCATCCTCGGGAAGCTTCCTTGCGGGACTGCTTGGAACAGAACTGGGGATTGGTGCCGCCCTGGGTATTGTCGGGGTGCTCTCTGCCTGTGCAAACGCCCCTGCTGCGGCGGTGCTGCTTGCCGCTGAGCTCTTCGGCCCCTCTGTGATGCCCTCTGCACTGATCTGCTCTCTGGTTAGTTTCAGTATTACCAGGACGCGTTATTTCTCATCCCAGCTGCTGCTCTTTTTCCCTAGATCGGGACAGAATGGGGTTCCTTTTCGGTAAGCATCATTAGAGATACTAGGTAATAGTGCATAATGATACAGAATTATCCAGAAATATGCAAAATAATACAACGGTTATTCCGATAACGGCTTCAAAGAGTTGTCATAACAATATTCTTGCGGTAGTATGATACCCTTAGTGCACAAATTATCTGTGTTCAATAGTTTCAGTAGCTGAGGCACAGCTGCAGACATCTGCGGGGGTGCTTCAGGTATGAGGAGGTTTTATGAAAACATTTCACAAGATGACGCTCCTTCTGGCAGCAGTCATGATCATGTCCATGCTCGGCCTTTCTGCGGCGGGAAGACAGGATGCAGTCCCAGAGGAGGACATGGGTCCTCCGGTTCCTGAACTCACGATTCTGAGTTCACTTCCGGAATCAAACCTGGTAAACTACGAGATGGCCCAGGAACTCTCAGAGGAACTGGCTCTGCTGGGAGTGAGGATGAATGCACAGCCTACGGACTTTTCCGTGCTGCTGGACATCATCTACGGAGAGGACATGGATTACGATGCCTACACCATCGGCTGGTCCGGCCGTGTGGAGCGTCTTGATCCCGATATGTTCGTCTATGCGATCAACCATTCTGCCAATGCGAATCCTGGGGGAAACAATACTTCACGGTATGTAAATCCCGAATTTGACGCCCTGGCTGAAGCACAGCGCGGAGAGATGGACATTACCAGACGTCGGGAAATTGTCTGGGAAGCCCAGAGAATCCTTGCCGAAGATGTTCCGAGGATTACCACCTATTCAC
>PWNW01000007.1 GCA_003557605.1 Spirochaetaceae bacterium | reverse complement strand
GGAATCAAGCGTGGGAAGCTCTGAACTCAGCAGGGGCATACTGCTTTCCCTTCCATGCAGGAAGCAGAATCACTTTCAAAGAAGCTTACTAAAGGGCTGTTGATGCGGTAAGGCCTATACGAAGTACCGGGTACCACTGATTGGGCCGGTAGAGCGCTATTCCTTGGGATTCTTCAGGAAGGTGGGAGATATCATTAAACTGGATGCCTCCGGCTGCTTCAATTCCGAATGATGCTCCGTTCCAGAATATCTCACCATTCTGAAGCAGCCTGACCCCTGCGGTAAGTTCAGCACAGAACCGGGTATGGGACATAAGAATTTCAAAGTGCTCTGTCCCTCCGGTGTATTCAACTGCTAAAAGCCGCCGTATTCCTGCCTCAAAAGCAGTAAAGGGAATGAGGAAATCAGGAACAAAGGGAGCATCAAACTCATAATCTGCTCCTGCAAGCCAGATTGACAGGTTCTGCCGTTCAGGCCGCGCACCGTCAGAGATAAAAGAAAAGAAAGTATTTCTGGCAGTTATCCCCAGATTCGGCAGCACTTCATACCGAAGGGCTGTGGAGAGTCCGGGATAGGGAAATGCAGCACTGTGGGTGACAGTCAAGTCCCTGCCTTGAGGAGCATCAGCAGCATGCCGGGAGTACTCAATCCCGATGCCGCTGGACCCGTGGAGGTTTGAAAGATTCCATCTGCCCTTGACCGAAAGAATACCGATTTTCATGGAGAACAGTGCATCCCATCCTGTTTCAAATCTTGCAACCAGATCATGGACAGGGTACCGGCTGGTACTGTACCTGCGGGTATATCCTGCTCCTGCTGTCATATAAAAGGATTCACCAGATGTAATCCCTCCTGTCAGCGATCCTTCCCATCCATGCTGATACCCCGGGGCGTAGGATCCCCTGCCGCTGAGGCGAAGCACTGCACTGGAATCAGGGTGTCCCGGAAGGGGATATGAGGTTTCAGCAGTGCATCCGGCCGAGAAAAATGGAAACACCGAAGCCGTCGAGTCTCCCTGGTAATCCAGCGAAATATCGGTTAAATGCAGCAGGGCATGCAGCTGCTGCTGTATATACCATGTTCCAAGGTTTCCCGCTGCTGCAGCACCTGCAGAAACATAAGCGTGCAAGGTCAGGTACGGCAGCTGCAGAACAGGGAACCGCAGCCCTGTGGAGCCAATGAGTTCATCAATCCTTCCCCCGTCTTCTGAACTGTACCGGTCAGTGAGGGCTGACATCTGAAGGACCGCAAACCATCCTGCATCATACTCCATGGAGAAGTATGTGCCGAAGGTTCGGAGATCATCGGCATTGGAGGTGATTCCATAGGTAAACAGATCGTTCATGGAAAGCACCTGCAGTCTGTGGGGCATCATGCCTGGAAAAAGCAGGTGCATCGGCATGAGCAGAAGAAGAAGCACAAGATGTCTTTTGCACGTCACATGAGCACTCCTGGAAATCTACATTTCTATACGAGATATACAGTTGGGGCATACTCCATGGGAAAACTGCGCATGAGGGTGATCAATGAGGTATGACTCGACAGGATGCCAGCATCCTTGATGGTCCTTGATGCTTTTGCAGTAGGAGCAGATGGATACTATTCCCTTGAGCTTCTGGAGATCTCCAAGGAAATCCGACATCTTCCGGTAGGACTCACCAAGAGTCTGGTTCATGTAGAGCAGCTCAAGGTCATGCTGGATCATATCCCGAAACCTGGAAAGAAGCCGAAAGTAGGTGTCGCTGTATTTCCGTTTTTTACTGTCAAGGACGCAGATGGTGCCGAAGGGCTTTTCATCCGGCAGAAGGATGGGAAAACCCAGATAAGAGATCATCTTCAGGGATACATCAGGGTTGTCTTTCCATTTCGGGTCCTCAAGAGCATAGGGCACCTGAAGGGGCTTCTGCGTTTTAATCACATATTCGCAGTAGAGACCTGAATCCCATACAAGTTCTTTATCTCCAGGATGATAGGGATTGTCTTTACCGCCGCTTGATGCAAACACTTCAATAGTGTCGCCCTTCACCTGCATAATTAATGCAGCAGGGACATGAAAGATTTCTGCAGTTATTTGAAGAATATCCTGCCATGCATCTGCAGCCTGATCAGGAATATTTATAGTTTCCATACTAGATATTGTACTGCAGACCGTGATGAAACTCAACATATTGGTTGAATTTCACAGCTTCAGGGAAAAAAACTCTTCAACAAATCGTGCTGCCCCGTCCTGTTCATTGGTGTCAGCTGTAAAGGGCGCTGCACGCCGTACATCTTCCGGTGCGTTTCCCATAGCTACGCCATAGGACACCCAGGTAATCATATCCTTGTCATTTTCCGCGTCCCCGAATGCCATGGTCTCTTCACGGGTTATTCCAAGGCGGTCCAGGACAAATTCAAGGGCCTGCCGTTTTCCAGCCCGTTTATCCATTACCTCAAAATAGTTGAAGTAGGTATAAACCATTAGCAGCTTGTCATGATATGTATCCCTGAGCTGTCTATGTATCTTATCCAGACGGTCCTCGTTGCCGATACACATCACTTTCGTACATTCCAGGTTTGGGATCTGGTCAAAGTCGACGGT
>PWNW01000012.1 GCA_003557605.1 Spirochaetaceae bacterium | reverse complement strand
GGGCATGGCGGTAGAAAACATCTCCCCCGGTGAGCTTTGCAGACTCAATTTCTGCCAGGTTCAAATCCTGCTGCAGGATCGGGGCAACAGCCTTGCTTCGAGGAGCAAACGATTCTATCTCAAAACCCTGTTTCGGCAGGGAACTTACGAAGTACCTGCCGATAAGGGGTACCCAGGGTACTCTGTCAGGAAGCCCTCCGGAGAGCACTGTCAGAATCCGTTCTCTTGACGTCATCATCCCTTCACTGCTCCCTGAACTATTCCTGATACAATTTTTCGCTGCATGAACAGGTAGAGTATGATCATGGGGAGAGAGGCAAGCATCATGGCGGTGATGCCCAGGTTCCACTGAAACTGGTACTGACCGAAGAACTGGCCGGCTATTCCCACCGGGATGGTCTTGAACCGGTCGCTCTGCAGTACGATCAGCGGAAGCAGGAAGTCATTCCAGATAAACAGCGACTGGAGAATTATTATGGTGCTGGTCATCGGAGAGAGCAGCGGAAAGATGATAGTAAAAAAGGTCCTGTTGACCCCTGCCCCGTCAATCACCGCAGACTCCTCAAGGCTCCCAGGAATTGACCGCACATAGCCGTAATACAGGTAGATCGGCATCGGACTTGCCATGGCAATATAGACCAGTATCAGTCCGGGTATGCTGTCAATCAGGCCGATATCCTTCAGGGTCTTTACCAGCGGGAGCATAATGGCCTGGAAGGGAACAATCAGGGGAAGGATAAAGTAGTTCAGCAGCATGGGTGCGCTCTTTGATGTCTTTCGGGCAATACGCCAACCGCACATGGACCCGAAGAGCACGATAAAAAAGAGGGAGATGGAGGTTACCATCGCTGAGTTGATAAACAGCCTGAAGTAGTTAGCCCCCTTCCATACCCGTATGATGTTTCCGAAGTAGAGGGACTGGGGAAACGCTGCGGTGGTGAACAGCACTTCCTTCAGCGGCTTGAAGGAATTGATCACCATGAAGTAGACAGGAATAAGCCACAGGAGTGCAACAGCCGCCATGGCTATACCGAGGAGCAGCCGATAGGTCTGCTGGGTTTTGAGGCTTTTCATGATTTTTCCCCCTCGGTAAGTTTTCTCTGGAGAATAGTCACCATGATGATGATCACCGTCAGCACAATTGCTTTTGCCGCACCCATCCCGAAGCGCTGGTTGACAAACGCTTCCCGGTAGAGGTTCAGCATTGCCACCTCGCTGCTTCTTCCCGGACCCCCTCCTGTAAGGGAGTAGATGACGTCAAAGATTTTCAATGATCCCGCCACATTGAGAAAGATACCGACGCTCACCACCGGCATCATCGACGGAAGCTTGATGCGCCAGAAACTCTGCCACTGGCTGCATCCGTCAATGTCTCCGGCTTCAATAATCGAAGAATCTATTCCCTGGATAGCGGCAATATAGATGGTCATGATGTATCCAAGGCCCCACCAGACACTGACGATGACAATGGAAGAGACCACGATATCAGGACTTCCCAGCCAGGCCATCCCAAGCCATTTAATGCCCGTTGCTTCCGATACCGCAGGACCGATCTGGGTGAACATGAATCTCCAGATGAATCCCGAAACAACCATGCTGATAACATTGGGAAGAAAAATTGCCGCGCGGTACATATTGTTCGCCCTGAACCTGGTGGTGAGGGCCAGGGCAAACAGCATGGCAAGGACATTGGTGAAAATTACATTGAAGAACGCTATCTGAAACGTTCTGCCCAGGGAACCGAGAAAATAGCGGTCCTGGGTGAACATGCGGATGTAGTTTCTGAACCCTACATACGTAAACGTGGTGCTTACACCGTCCCAGTTGGTCAGTGAAATCCTCAGACCGTCAATGAGCGGCCAGACGAACAGCATCGTATAGACGATGAATATTGGACCTATATAGAGCAGATCTATCTTCAGATCAGCGGTATTCAGTTTTTTCATTCATACCCCTCCATGCAGACAAGAGTCAGCGGCCGGTATATGCCGGCCGCTGGTTCTCTCTTAGATCAGTCAAGCATTGATTTCCATTCAGAGTCAAGATTGCGCAGCATCTGTTCCTTGGTCACCGCACCCATCAGATATTCCTGCATGGCGGTCCCCTGGTTCTGCCACCATCCATCGGGGGCATTGGCGTACTGCATAGCACCGATCACCGTTCCTGCCTCGCTCTGCTTCAGGATCGATTCGTTCACGGCATGCGCCTCGAAGGGAATGCCGAAGGCATTGAGACTTCTGACTTCTTCACTGAAGATTGCTCTTCCGTCTCCGTTCACCACGAAATCAAAAAACCGGTCAGCAGCAGCAACTTGTTCAGGACTGCCGGATACGGCAAAGTACGCGTCAAAGTCAATGTAGAGGTAGCTGTCTGAGGGGTTGTTTGTGAAGGGCAGTCCGGTCATTGCAGACTTTGCTACCACGCCCGGGGCAAGATCCATCATCGCGTCTGCCGCCCAGGGACCCTGGATGATCATAGCAGCCTGCTCCTGCGCATAGAGCACCACGGAACTCATGAAATCGGTGCTCATAAAACCAGGCTGGCTGTTGTCACGCACCAGGTCGATAAACCCGAAAATCTCCATGATCTCCATGTGGGAGGCCTCTCCGGCATTCATCCGCTGTGCAAAATCTGCGGATGCAAATACTTCATGACCAATCTGGTAGATGTTTGATCCCACGGCCCATCCTTCAGCGCCCGCTGTAGCGAAGGGATGAACACCCATGGCAGAAATCTTCTCGCAAGCTTGTTTCAGCTCATCAAGGGTTGCGGGAAAGGAATCATACCCGGCTTTACTGAAGATTTCCTTGTTGTAGATGATTCCCCTTGCCGTGGTAAGCAGCGGAACCAGATATACGTTGCCGTCGGAAAAGGTCACCGATTCTCTGATTGAGTCGGAGAGGCTGCCTACTACGGCAAAATCATTAACCGGTGCAATCTTGCCTTCATTCACGAAGGGCATCAGGGCGCCTTCACCTGGAGTGCTTGCCGCCCAGATCTGGGGCAGCTGTCCTGCAGCATCCCTTGACCGAAGAACGGTATTGTACTCAGTGGTAAGCATTTCCACCGTCATGTTTACATCCGGATTCTGGGCCATAAAAGCTTTCGCAAGCTCGTTATATCCGTCATGAACGATATCCTTGTAATGAAACAAGTTGACTCTCACCGCATCAGCAGGGGCCTCGTCCCTTGCTCCGCCGGCAAAGATGCCTGCTGTCGGCACAAGCATGATTACCGCAATAAGTACCAGAATAGTCTTTTTCATACATTCCTCCTGTGTATCTCTGCTCCCCGTATACGGGGCAAGCATTACTCAATCAGCAGTCCGGCACGGTAGTTCTTCAAATATGCCGCGCAGTGACTGTCCCTGCCGTAAAGCAGCTTCAGTGCTGAAACTGCAGCTCCGGTCTCCTGTCCAAGCTCAACATAGACCGCACTCTGTCCGGCCTGCTCAAGCACCGAAAGGAACACCATGTCCGTCAGCTGACCGCAGGGCAGGCCGAAGGATATGTTGTTAAGTCCGCAGATGGTGCGAAACTGCGGACACCGCTCCTGAAGAGCCTTCAGCGTCTCCAGGTAGATGCTCCCGTTTTGATGATCCACGCTGAGGGGAAACACCCCTGCATCCAGGTAGATGTCCCCGGGAGCTATCCCGTATGCATCCGCCGCATCGGTGATCACCGGCAGGACCCGAAGCCGGTCTTCAGGTTCCCGTGCCATGCCTGACTCATCAAACAGCAGGGCAGTCACCTGGGCATTATACTGCTTTGCCAGCGGCATCAAGGCCTCAAGCCGTGTTTTCTCGGCGGTGACGGAATTAATCATCGGCCTGCCGAATCTGAGAAGAGGAATCACCTCCCGGTGGGCTTCCGGGTTGGGAGAGTCAATTACCAGGGGGACCTCGAAATGCTTCTGGATTTCCTGAACCATCCACATCAGGTCCGATATCTCTGTATCCACCCTGCTTCCGCAGTTCACAGCAATCCGCTGAGCCCCCCGGCGAAGCTGCAGGTCAGAGTATTCGAGAAGCTTACTGACATCCCGCGTATCCAGCATATCGTCAATGCCTGTGACACTGGTGTTCAGGACGCTCCCGATGATCTCCATACCGCTCCTCAGCTTTCAATGTAAATTTCTTTGAAAGCGTTTACAATATACTCCATCATACCCCCCATATTTCTCATCTGTCAAGTTTTTTCCATGAAATTTTCCCTATATTCCTCTGTGTAATACGAGCAAATACTGTATTGGGTGTTAAGTATTACTTGACATATTGTTCAGCAAATCATAACATTCTGTATGAATTACCGTGAAGAACAGACTGCACCTGGCTCAATGGGACCGCTGATCAGGAAGAAGCGCAAACAGATCGGCATGTCCATGAGAGAACTGGCGCGTAGGTCCGGACTGACCCCGTCATTTCTCAGCCAGGTCGAGACGGGACGCTCAAAGCTGTCTCTCTCATCCCTTGAAAAAATATCTCGGGGGCTGAAGCTTCCCCTGGCCGATCTTCTGACGGCGAGGGAACCTGCATCACCTCGCCCTGCACAGGAGCAGGAACTGTTTCTGGTGCGCAGGGGGTTAGGACCGAAGATAGTCCTTCCGGACCGGAAGATCACTTCAGAATTTCTGACTCCCAATTTAGGAAGCGGTCTGGAGGTCATCGCATCCGAAGGGCTGCGCTCTTCAGGCAACACCGCCAAGCAGCTGAATATTGAGAAAAAGGAAGTCATTTACGTACTGGAGGGATCGGTACAGATTACCATTGAACAGACCAGCGTTGAGCTGCATGCCGGAGACAGCATCTACTATGCCGGATCGGAACTGCGGGAATTCTCCTGCATCACCGAGAAGGCTCGATGGCTCTCCATCATCGCTTACGGCGAATAACACCCCTATAAGGAGAATCACCTATGCATACCAGAACAGAATGGGAAACCATTGCCAAGGCCTTTGATTTTGTAGACCTCCCCTATCCGCACATGGGAGTGCGGCGCTGCATCAGCTGGGAGCGGACAGCTTCGGGCATCACCTGCCTGTGCAGCACCATCGACAGTCACCAGGTGCATATTTCCCTTCAGGCAGTCTCTGCTGAGATATTCAGGGTGCGCATGCATCCCCAGGAGATACCTGAAAAACCAAGCGACATGCTTTCCGGTCCAGTACCTGAATACAGGGATATCACCATAGAGACAGCAGCCGGTGAACAGGGAGAGCTGATTCGCATCAGCACCGGCAGGGTCACCGCATCCATCTCCACCTATCCCTGGAGGATCACCATAGCCGATACGGGATCAGAGGATGATCCGTTTTTTGCCCAGAGCATATCAGACAGGAGCTACGGCCCCTTCTATGAAACTGCCCCCATGGGATATGACCAGCCCTTCAACGGCAGGCTGTGCGCACGGGACGCAATGGAAGCTGCCCCGGATGAACGGTTCTACGGGCTGGGTGAAGGATTCACCCGAATAGACAGATGGGGACAGAGCATCACCATTTGGTCCATAGACGCCGGAAGCGTCAATGCCTACCGCTCTTACAAGGCCATGCCCTTTCTTATGTCATCAAGGGGCTACGGCCTGCTGCTGCATACCAGCTTTCCCTCAGCCTTCAAGGTGTGCAGCGAGTCAGGAAGCACCTGCACCTTTGAAACCGCCGATGAGCTGATGGACTATTTCGTTATACGGGGAAAGACCCATGCCGGGACCCTGAGGATGTATGCACAGCTGACGGGGTTTGCCCCGGTCCCCCCGAAATGGTCCTTCGGACTCTGGCTCTCCCGGTGCTCCTTTCTCTCCCGGGACGAGGTGGAGCAGGCTGCACAGGGCATGCGGGATCATCAGATTCCCTGCGACGTAATCAGCATCGACCCGTGGTGGCAGGGCGATTCTCCCTGGTGCAGCTACACCTGGGACAGCACCAGGTTCCCGGACCATACTGGAATGATGAAAAACCTCAGGGAAATGGGGATGAGGACCTGTCTGTGGATCACCCCCTATGTACCGGTGGACACTCCCCTCTTTGAAGAGGGTGAGAGCAAGGGGTACTTCATCCGGGACAAGGAAGGTGCAGCCGCAGAAATCATTGAGGCATTTGCCGGCGAGGCATTCGGCGGGATAGATTTCACTGATGAACAGCAGGTCCAATGGTTCACCTCCAAGCTTGAGGTCCTCCTTGATGAAGGGGTAAGCGTGTTCAAGACCGACTTCGGCGAACAGGCCCCGGTGGATGCGGTATACCATGACGGAAGAAGCGGCCTTGAAATGCACAACCTCTATCCCCTGCTCTACAACAAAGCGGTGTTTGAGCTCGTGGAGAGGAAGCACGGCCGGGGAGTCACCTGGGGACGCAGCGGGTACATCGGATCCCAGCGCTATCCCCTGCAGTGGGGAGGGGACAGCTATGCCTCCTTTTCCCAGATGCACGGCCAGCTCCGTGGACTGCTGAGCTACGGTCTTTCCGGGGTTCCCTTCTGCGGCCATGACATCGGCGGCTTCGACTACGAACCCGAGCGGTTTGACCTGATAACCGAAGGGGTGTTCGGCGCCAAAGAACGGCTGCAGACCACCCGCTCCGAAGAAGATGCCCCCTCCCTGGCACCGGACAATCTGAGGCACACCGAATCCGACCCCGTAATATATATCAGGTGGATGCAGTTCGGGGTGTTCTCCTCCCATGCCCGTCTCCACGGCAAGCGGCTGAAGGAGCCCTGGGAATACGGTGAACAAGCGCTGAAGATATCAAGAAGGTACATCAGCCTCAGGTATCAGCTGCTTCCCTATATCTACACCCAGGCGGTGATCTCCTCACAGACTGCCCTTCCAATGGTGCGTCCCATGGTGCTTGAGTTCCAGGATGATCCTACGGTGCACCAGCTGGAATCACAGTACCTCTTCGGCAGTGACCTGCTGGCAGCCCCGGTGTTCAACCGGCACGGCAATGCCCGGGTCTACTTTCCCGCAGGATCATGGTGTGATTTCTGGACCGATGAGGTGATCACCGGTCCCTGCTGGAGAGATATCACCGTAGATATCAATACCTTTCCGCTGTGGATCAGGGAGGGGGCAGTAATCCCCATGGGACCGGTGATGCAGCATGCTGAAGAGAAACCCCTGGAATCCCTGAAGCTGGTGTGCTTCATGCCCAAGGACGCTCACCGTTCTGTGATCTACGATGAGCAGAACGGGAAGGTGACAGAAGCAGCCTCTGTATCCGTTGACAAGCGCACCCTTTCGGTGTCTGGAACAGTATCAGAGGTGACCATCGAACTCAGGGGAGAGGGCAGAACCGTTGCCCTGCCTGCTTCCGGCACCCTCGACCTGTGATCCCGGAAACCCGCCTGCGCAGGAGACAGGGGGCGTTTTATCTTTCAGTTTCCCTGAAATTCGGCGGGGCCATGGCAATTGCCTATGTCCTGCAGCTGATGCTGAAGGACCTGGGCGCCCCGATTGTCATCATCACCATGGCCGCATCAATCCACGGCCTGATGCAGGCAATCTGCTCTCCGGCCTGGGGGAGAAAAAGCGATGCATCAAAGCGCCCAGCGCTGCTCTACGTAACGGTGATTGCAGTCCCCTTCCTGGTCTTCCAGCTGCTGGGAGTCACCTCATCCATAGCGCTGTTTCTCCTTTTTCTTGCAGCGGCAGCGTGCTTTGACGGGGGGTTTATTCCCGTCGGACTGGACATTTCCATGCTCTACGGTGAACATCACCGGGAGAAAGTCAGCCGTCATATATCGATCTTCAATGCATCCTTGGCCTTCGGCAGCATCCTGGGCAGACTGTCCCTGGCGGCTGCCCTCAGCTGGGTCTCTGCTTCGGGGGTGCTGCGAATTGGGGGACTCTTCGGACTATTCTCGGTACTGGCGGCACTTGCTGCAGGAATCAGGAGAAAACCTGTCCCGGCATCCGAACTTCCCACGGAAGTCAACATGGAAACCCCCTATGCCGGGGAGACCCGCATTCCTGTGAAGATCATCTCCCAGGCAGGGCTGTGGCCGGTGTACATCGGGACCTTGATGCTCAACATCCCGATCATCGGTTTCATCTCCCTGTCCGGGGTGTTCCAGATGGATCATCATCAGCTGAGCTTTTCTTCCGCGGCATTTCTTGCCGCCTTTGATCCCCTGGGCATGTTCCTTGCGAGTCTGCTGCTTGCACGGCTTCTGCACAGCAGAAATCCGAAAACCTTCCTGGCTGCGGCCTTTCTCTGCACTGCACTGCCCCTTGCGGTGCTCTACCTTTCCTCCTCCCTGGCAGCCCTTGCCTGCTCCTGGGCCCTTCTAGGGGCATCCACCGCACTGTTTCAAAGCGCCGGCAGTCTCTGCATTGCCGAAGGATTTCCAAAACATCGGAGAGCAGAAGGAATCGGACTGCAGTGGACTGCAGCAACAATCGGGATGGTAGCAGGACCGCTTGCTGCGGGAGCCGCAGCATCGGTCTCTTATTCATTGATGTTCCTGGTGTTTTTTCTTGTCAGCCTGGCAGGTATGGCATATATGATCATCTACCGGGCATTCGACCTGCCGAAATAGCTGGCCTCAATGATGTCCTCCCTGATACGCCCTGCGGTAAACAAGTTCCCTGAATTGATGTTGTAGATCTGCACCTGCGCCGGTGAATGGATATCGAGGTCCATGTTGTAGAAGTTCTTCCCCGCTTCAAGGAACAGATCCTTGAACAGCCGTCCGTAATCCCTTGAAGATTCGGTTACCAGCTCCCCGATCACCCGGGAAATCTGATCATCATCGGAACGTACCTGAAAGCAGGAGAATCCCCCGTAGAGCAGGGAATCGTTGATCCTTCCCATAGCCTCAAGTTCATCATCGCACACCGGCGCCACCAGACACAGGCCCCGTGCAAAAAGAATCTGGTCCAGGTCAAAGGACTTTTTTATCATCTTGTTAATGGTCTGCTCAATAATCCGGGCAGACACCTGTACCGATGCTGTCAGGGAGGTGCTCGCATGCACCAGCAGATAGAGATGCTCCGGGTCAACCCGGCATGCTTCAGCGGCCTTCAATGCAAGGGCATCATCGGGAAGCTCCGTCATCTGCAGTCCCAGCACTGCTGAGTCGGCACTGTCACGGTAGGGGTGCAGATCAAAGCAGTGGTCATCGGGGTCCACCGCCAAGGCCCGGGCAGGACCGCTGCCGATGGCCGCAAACTCACCATCCGTGAGCTTCCATCCGGCAATCTGGCTCAGCAGGCAGCCTAAATGGGGATTGTCGGCATAGACCTCCACAGCCGGGACATGGATCCCAGATGCGAGGGAATAATCCCGGTACGACACCCGCCCCAGGCAGGCGATATCGATCTCAGTAAAGAGCCTGGCTGCTTCCCAGCCCCCCGGCACATGAATGCCCATATCAATAACATGGGCGCCCGAGGGCAGACGGAAGCTGCGGCAGCCCAGCTGCTCAGCATGCTCTATCAGGTGCTTTACCGAAGGCATCACATGCTCATTAATGCTGATCATAGCAGCGCCTCCGGAAGTTCGTCCGATCCGCCCTCCAGGATGCTGCAGACGGTTCTGAGAAACCGTGCCGCAGGAGCTCCGTCAACACTCCGGTGGTCAAAGGTGAGACTCAAGGGCAGCATCCAGCGGGGAAACAGTCCTCCGTCGATTACCTTGACCTGCTGGGCAGCCGCTCCGACGCCGAGTATCACGCTCTCGGGAAGGTTCAGCACCGGCTTCATATATGTCACTCCGTACATGCCCAGGTTTGTCACGGTCATGCAGTGACCGGACATATCATCGGCGGTGAGTCCTCCGGACTCTGCACGGGCAGAGAGTTTTGCCGCCTCTTCTGCAAGCTCCTTCAGTGATTTTGCATGGGCATCATGGATGACCGGCACCATCAGTCCCTGGGAGGTGTCCGCCGCAAGGGCAATGCTGATGCGCTCAAGCAGTTCCATGGAACCGTCTTCATGCATAACCGTCCGGCACTGGGGATGCTCATGCACCGCTCTGGCAGATGCCTGAAGCACCAGCGGTGTCAGGGTCAGCTTCAGTCCCTCCTGGAGCCATAGGGCCTTTGCTCCCTGCATCTGGCCCATCAGCTTCGTGATGTCAGCATCCATCCAGATTGCCGCCTGTGCGGCGGTCCTGAGGCTTTCGCTCATCCGCCGGGCAGTCACTTTCCTCGAAGCAGAGGGAGCAGCAGATACTCCGAAAGATGCAGCAGGCAACTTTCGGACCTTCACTGCAGGACTTTTCTGCAATGCCTTGATGTCCTCCCGGGTGACCATCCCGTAATACCCCGAGCCGTTTCCGGCTGCGGCGGACCAGTCCACCCCAAGTTCCTGGGCAAGTTTCAGGGCCTTGGGGGTAATTCCCTGTTCCTTTTTCTGGATGCTCTTTTTCGGAGCCTCTGCCGCAGTTTCAGGACCAGACTCCTGCTGTT
>PWNW01000110.1 GCA_003557605.1 Spirochaetaceae bacterium | reverse complement strand
TCAGAATAGAGAACTTCACTCCGTCGTCATTGCGGAGGCTCATCCAGGACGACAAGGCGCTTCGTGATGAAATGCTGCGCATCATGTCGCCTAAACCCCCTGCGGTTGACAGCGATGACCTTGCTGGTGTTGAATAGCGGCACATTGCCGGCAGAATTATGCTCTGAACAAAGGCACTCAAACATCCTTGATTTAGTTAACTGAATATTTGACAACACCATGTCGAGGGTTTATCATACAGGTAGAACGCTGAGATGTGAATGCGGAGGGGTCAATGAAATTAGACAAGATAGAGATACCGGAACTCTTTAAACGGAATACGCCGCCGGGGTTTAAGTTTGTCAACTGGAAGGAACATGATTTCCTGGTGGTGGATTCGATTTTCTGCAAGCATGGTCATAACCTGCTTGACAGTTCAGTAACCATCCATGGACAGCCCTCCATCAAGCTTGAAGTAACTATTGAGGAGAGAAACGGGGTGATGTTCATCGATGCATTCTGGGGAAGCCATGCAAAACTGTTCAGTTTTTTTCCCGGATTCATCCATGACCATGCGCTGGTAGAGGCGAGCTGCCCTCACTGCCGGGTGTCCATGATGGAATCCTACAGCTGTGATGAAGAGGATTGCGGCTCGGATACGGGGATCGTGTTCTATCTCCCCGGAGACCATAATCGTGTGCACGTTTGTGCAAAACTGAACTGCCCAAGCCATCGGCTTGAGATCATTGATGTGCCGAATGATCTGGTACGGACCATCAGTCATATTAACTTTTTCGGCGAAGGCATCGATGATATGTTTGGAGATTTCTAATGAACTATGCAAAAATAGATCCCAATCTATGCAAGGGGTGCCGGGTCTGCATCAACAGCTGCCCGAAGCACTGTATTCTGCTGGGTGATTCGATCAATGAAATTGGATATCAGTATGCTCAGTTCGTACCCGGTTCACCCTGCACTGCCTGCGGCATCTGCTTCTATGTCTGTCCTGAATTTGGAGCAGTGACGGTCTTCAAGGATGAGGAGGATGCAAATGGGTAAGCGGTTGATGAAGGGTAATGAAGCTGTGGTGCATGGGGCGCTCATGGGAGGGGCCACCCACTTTTTCGGCTATCCGATAACCCCTGCCAGTGAGATTGCCCATGGAGCAGCCCAGTATTTCAACGGTTCAGGGAGGTTCTTCCTGCAGGCTGAATCAGAGGTAAGTGCAGTCAATATGCTCTATGGCGCCGCCGGCGCGGGAGCACGGGTTATGACAGCATCATCAGGGCCGGGATTTGCATTAATGTCCGAAGGTCTTTCCTACCTTGCCGGGGCAGAACTGCCGGCAGTGCTGGTGGATGTGCAGCGTGCAGGACCTGGCCTCGGAAACATCTGGCCGGAACAGAGCGACTACAATATGGTCGTCAAAGGAGGGGGCCACGGCAATTATCGGAACCTGGTCTATGCACCGTATTCCGCACAGGAAATGTGTGATTTCACAAGAAAGGCCTTCGATATGGCCGACCGGTACCGAATGACCGTCTGTATTCTTACTGATGCCTATGTCGGGCAGATGATGGAGCCGGTGGAACTCTCAGGCGAGATGACCGAGGGAGAGAAAAAGCCCTGGGCAGTCTACGGCGATGGGGAAAGCAAAAAGAACCTGATAACCTCAATATTTATGGACCCGGTGCTCCTTGAACAGCACAACAGGCATCTGCAGGAGAAGTACTCCCGAGTTGAGCAGGAATGCGTAGAATATGAGGAGTACTGGACACAAGAGGCTGATTTCATCTTTGTTGCCTACGGCATCACTGCCAGGATATGCATGAGCGCTGTTGATCAGCTGAGATCCCGGGGAATACAGGCGGGGCTGCTGCGCCCGAAAACCCTGTATCCCTTCCCCGTGAAGCAGATCCGGAAGCTCTGCTCCCGGAATATCACCCTTGCTGCTGCAGAACTGAGCAACGGCATGATGGCTGATGATGTGCGGCTGGCTGCTGAGGGGAAAGTCCCGGTGCTTCACTACGGATGGCTTGGAGGTGTAATTCCCACGGTTGACGAGATCACAGACCGGGTGGTCAGGGATCTGGAAAAAGGAGGGAAACTATGATTAAGCATGCTAAATCCAAGGCATTGTATGACACATTTGAACGGAAAGGAACTGGCCAGAAAGTTTCCCATTACTGTCCGGGGTGCGGACATGGAACGGTGCACAACCTGATAGCAGAAGCGCTGGTTGATCTCGGCATCACCGATCGGACGGTATTTATGTCCCCCGTCGGCTGTTCGGTTTTCGCCTATTACTATTTTGACGTCGGCAATTTTCAATGCGCCCATGGCCGTGCCCCCGCTGTGGCTACAGGAGTGAGGCGGGTGCTGGAGAATGCAGTTGTAATTTCATATCAGGGGGATGGAGACCTGGCAGGCATTGGAACTGCAGAAATTCTGCATGCTGCAAACCGGGGGGAGAACATCACGGTGTTTTTCGTCAACAATGCCATCTACGGCATGACCGGCGGCCAGATGGCGCCTACTACCCTGGTGGGGCAAAAGACCCTGACAACCCCTGCCGGGAGGAGCCTGACAAGAGACGGGGGCCCCATCGGCATGGCAGAAGTGATGAATGCCCTGAAAACTCCGGTGTACATTGAACGGGTATCCCTGGGAACCCCCCAGGGGGTGATGAAGACCCGAAAAGCTGTTAAGCGCGGTCTTTCGTACCAGGTGGAGAAACGGGGATTCTCCTTTGTGGAAATCCTGTCCCCATGCCCGATCAACTGGAAAATGGACCCGGGAAGTTCAAGAAAATGGATTACCGAACATCTTGAACCGGTATTTCCTGTGCAGAAATTCCGGGATGTGCAGTCCGGAACAGCAGCCCCTGAGGTGCCCAAGCAGCCGAAGGTGCTCAAGGGCAAGGCCCTGCTGAAGATGCTCCAGGGAGAATCAGCAATAACAGAACTGACTGAAAGCGCCATGAAGGAGGACCAGTTCGTAAAGATTGCCGGATTCGGCGGTCAGGGGGTGCTGTCTGCAGGCATGTTCCTGGCAAAGGGAGCCATTGCCGAAGGGCTCAATGCATCCTGGCTTCCCTCCTACGGACCGGAGATGCGTGGAGGAAAGGCCTATGCAAGCGTGATACTTTCACGGAAACAGATCGGCTCTCCGGTTGTGGAAAAGCCCAATGTGCTGCTGGCAATGAACCTTCCGAGCCTGCTGGCATTTGAGGAGGATGTTCAGCCCGGCGGGGTGATACTTGTCAACTCATCTATAATTGACCGCAAGGTGACCCGTGATGATGTAACAGCCCTGTATGTTCCTGCATCCGATATTGCCAAGAGCGGAGGACTGATTGCCGCTTCAAATATGGTGATGCTGACGGTATATCTTGCATATACCGGAACTCTGCAGGTTGAAACCATCAAGAAGATGATTCCCCAGAATGTGAAGCGCAAGGAGCATGTTGAGAAGAACCTCGCCATTGTTGATGCGAGCATTGCATACCTGAAGGAACAGGGACTGCTTAAGACGTAAGGAGCTGTGATGAAGAGCAAAGAGCACCATATCCTGCTGATCATTAATCCGGGTTCCACCACCACCAAGATCTCCCTGTTCCAGGAAGCAGAGCAGCTGTTTTTCAAAGAAGTGCCCCACCAATGGAGGGACCTGGAGCAGTTTTCCTCAGTTGCCTCCCAGGAGGAGTACCGGTTCCAGTGCATCATGGAAGCCCTGGAAGAAAAGAAGGAGCTTCTTGATTCGGTATCTGCCGTGGTGGGCCGGGGAGGGCTGCTCCATCCAGTTGCAAGCGGGGTGTTTCATGTCAATGAGGACATGCTCAGGGACTTGATGGATGCTCGGTACGGTGAGCATGCGAGCAACCTGGGTGCGGTTATTGCCCATCGGTTCAGTACGTCGCTCAAGGTCCCTGCATTTATTGCAGATCCGGTTGTAGTTGATGAAATGTGTCCTGAAGCAAGGCTGTCAGGGATGCCGGAGCTGGAGAGGAGAAGCATTTTCCATGCTCTGAATCATAAAAGCTCCGCACGGAAAGCCTGTGAGGATTTGGGGATTGATTATGAAGATGCCCGCCTGATTGTTGCGCATCTCGGCGGGGGAATTTCTGTTGCCGCCCATGCAGAAGGGAAGACCGTGGATGTCAACAATGCCCTTGACGGTGACGGGCCCTTCAGTCCTGAGCGCTCAGGGGGAGTGCCTGCCGGGCAGCTTGCTGGTCTGGTAAGTTCCGGGAAGTATTCCATGAAGGAGATCAGAAAAAAAATCTGCGGGCGGGGAGGGGTCTTTGCATATCTGGGGACCAAGGACATGCGGGAAGCTGCCCGTATGGCAGATGAGGGGGACGCAAACGCGTCCCTGGTGCTTCGGGCTATGGGATACCAGATCAGCAAGGAAATCTGCGGGCTTTCTGCATGGTTCAGCGGTGAAGTGGATTCAGTGGTGCTGACCGGGGGAGCATCCAGACTGAAAATGCTGACCGATGATATCATCAGCAGGGTATCATTCATTGCCCCAGTGCTGATTATACCCGGGGAGCGGGAGATGGAGGCATTGGCGGAAAACGGTATGCGTGTTCTGACTGGTAAACAGGATGCAATGGAGTATGTCCGCAAGTAAAAGGAGGAGCTGATCATGAGACTGCAGGAGTATCTGCCGATACATCAGAAAGCAGCAGCGGTTGTTGCAAAGGCTGAACATGCTGAGACGCTTATTACCGTTCATGAAGCATTGGCTTCCGGTCTGGCTGATTTTCTGCTTATCGGCGACTTGGAAAAGATAAAGCATATTGCTGACAACCGCGGCCTTGATATCACCAAGGCAGAGATTATTGATGAGGATGATGACGAGACGGCATGCAGGGCTGCTGTGGCACTGGTAAAAAAGCAGAAAGCTCAGGTCCTGGTAAAAGGGAATGTACAGACTTCGGTCTTTACCCGAGCCCTGCTGGACAAGGAACATGGTTTGATCCCTGCCGGCGGACTCATCAGTCATGTGAGCATGTTTACCCTTGAGGGATATCCGAAGCCGCTGTTTATAACCGACGGTGCAATAAACATCAGCCCTGATATCGAAAAAAAGAAAGCCATACTGTACAATGCGCTGCAGGTTACCAAAGCCCTGGGCATACAACGGCCGAAGATTGCCTGCATAGCCCCGGTTGAAAAGGTGAGCGACAAGATTGAGAGCACCCTTCATGCAAGAAAGCTGGTGATGATGCAGCATCACCAGCACCTGTTCGGTGATGCGGTAATTGAGGGACCCCTTGCCTTTGACGGGGCAGTTTCTGCAGAGGCCGCCAGAATAAAGGGTATTGAGGGAGAGGTTCCTGGAGATGCCGATATACTGCTGTTTCATTGTCTTGATGCTGCAAACAGTGTATACAAAGCACTTTCCTGCTTCGGCAGGTCCGAACATGCAGGGATTCTCATTGGGCTGAAGGTTCCCGTCGTAATGACTTCCCGGTCAGATGATTCAGCGACCCGGCTCAATTCTCTTCGCTTTGCCCTTGCAGTATCTTCCAAACAGCAATTGACGTAACGCCTTGCCCCCGTATACAGTAGATACGGGGGCAAGAAAAAAAATGGCAGTTTCTGTATCATGCATCGGCAGGATTTTTCTCTTTATCGTAATTGCGGCGGTTCTGGTTGTCGGATCATTCATTCTCTTTCCGGGATGGCAGTATCAGGTGTTCGGCATCGGCTCCCCCTCTTCAGTGCTTGAAACAGATGAAGCGGGCAGGCAGATAATTCAATCCCTTGATCAGCTTGAACAAGCCCTCTCGGATGCCGGAGTCAGCCGGGATGAAATACAGCGTATTATGGATCAAGTAGACACTGAAACCCTGGAGACAGCGGTACAAGAAAGCGTTAAAACTGGAGCTGATACCGCCGGACAGCTCTTTGATGAGCTGAAGAAGCGGGTTGATTTCGGCAGTGCAGACACCGAGGCAGTCAGGAACTACTTTGCCGAACGGACAAAAGATATTGATTTCAGCCGTGCATTCAGGGAACTCGGAGAGGTGATGGAGCAGGGTGTGCGGTCCTTTGCTGATATTCTTCGGGATGCGGTTTCACAGTGAGGGTGACGTTTCTCGGTACAGGGACCTCCCATGGAATCCCGGTGATAGCATGCTCCTGCAGGGTCTGTTCATCCAAGAACCCGAAAAACCAGCGATGGAGGTCCTCAGTACTGATTGAATCAGGAAGTGATTCTGCCGTGATTGATACTCCCCAGGAATTTCGGCTGCAGGCGCTGCGCAGCGGTATTACTTCACTGACTTCGGTCTGCTACACCCATGCACATGCTGACCATATCTTCGGGATTGATGATCTCCGGGTGTTCTCCAAGGAAAAGAAACTTCAAGTGTACGGTGATGAAGAAACTATCTCTGTGATAGCCGAAACTTTTGGCTACATCTTCTCCGGCCGGAACAGCGGAGGAGGGATTCCCAGTCTTGAACTGCATAATATTGCAGAAAAGGCTCCGTACATTGGTGAGCATCGGGTGATGCATATTCCGGTCCAACATGGCTGCCGAACCATTACCGGCTACCGGGTAGGGCCCTTCGGGTATATCACGGACTGCAGCGGTCTTCCGGAACAAAGCATTGAAATGCTCAAGGGGCTTGACGTGCTGGTCATCGGGGCCCTTCGGTATCGGACCCACCCCACCCACTGGAATGTTCAGCAGGCCCTTGAAATGGCGGAAACTCTCTCACCCCGACTGGCGTATTTTACCCACATGTGTCATGATATTGATCATGACCAGCTGGAAAGCATGCTGCCTGACGGCATCAGCCCGGCGTATGACGGACTTACCCTTGAGCTGTAGATACCAAAGGAGCGTGTATGGGAAGAGCTGACAATACCGAACACCTGATGCTGATTGACGGATACGGACTTATTTACCGATCCTATTTTGCCTTCATCAACAGGCCTTTGACCGATCATCAGGGGAACAATGTGTCGGCGGTTTTCGGGTTTTTCCGGTCCCTGTTCTCTTTGATAAAAGAATATGAACCGACGAGAATTGCCGTGGCAATGGACTCTCGGGCCCCGACATTCCGCCATGAACTGTTTCCTGAATATAAGGCTCAGCGGGATAAAACCCCGGAGGACCTTCACAACCAGATACCCCTGATTGAGTCGATTCTGGAGAAAGCCGGGGTGGAAAGCCTGAGCCTGGAGGGGTATGAAGCAGATGATATTATTGCCACGGTGACAGCAGGGTGCATTGATGCCCAGGTCAGCTGCACCGTTGTTTCAAATGACAAGGACCTTCTGCAGCTTGTGGATGATGCAAGAGGTGTTTCCACCCTGCGGTATGAAAAGAAATCCTATGTACGCTATACCGAAGAGCTGGTAACTGAGCATTTTCAGGTCAGACCGGACCAAATAGCCGATTATCTTGCCATGGTGGGAGATTCCTCCGATAACATTCCCGGCATTAAGGGGATCGGGGCGAAGGGTGCTGCTGACCTTCTGCAGCGGTACGGTGATCTCAGCGGGGTTCTTGATCATGTGCAGGAACTGAGCCCTGCAAACAGAAAAAAGATTGAACAGGGCCTTGAATCATCCCGTCTAAGCAGGGAGCTTGTCACACTGAAGCGGATTGAAGGGATGTGCAGTTCACTGCCGGGAACACCGATTGATCAGGTGACCTGGGAGCATGCGAAACAGGACTTCGAAGCAATCGGTGCAGATACCCTGGCGGCCCAGGCGGGAAATGCAGAAAAGAGCAAATCGCAAGATGCTTCACCAAAAAGGGGAGAGTACACTGCGGTTACTGAACAGGATGCGCTGAATGAGGTAATTGAACTGGCCTGCAGGGCAAAAGTATTCTCCTTTGATATTGAGACCGACAGTCTTAATGAAATGGACGCAGACATTGCCGGATTCTCCATAGCCCTGAAATCCGGAACAGCCTGGTATGTTGCCCTTTCAGCCGGGGGAACCAGATACCTCTCTTTTGATGATGTAAAGCCGGGACTTATGAAGCTGCTTGGCAACGGGGCACATACCTGTATCGGGCAGAACATCAAATATGACTGCAAGGTGCTGCGCCGCCGCGGTGTTAATATCACCTGCGGTTTGTTTGACACCATGGTTGCTGCATGGATTCTTGATTCCTCCCTCGGCGGCTATTCAATGGATTTTCTTGCTGAGCGCATGCTGGGATATACCACCATCCGGTATACCGATGTGGTGGAAAAGGGAACCACCTTCTTTGATGTGCCCCTGGATCGTGCTGCTGAATATGCAGCTGAAGATGCGGACATCACCTTTCGGCTCTATGAGCTGCTTTCTAAGCAGCTGAAGGAGCGTTCGCTGGATCGGCTGATGTATGAGATGGAGATGCCGGTTCTCAGAATTCTTGCGGAAATGGAACTTGCAGGTATTTTACTGGTTCCTGAGATGCTTACTGAATACAGCGAAGATCTTCAGCAGCAGCTTGCTCATATCCAGCAGCAGGTGTTTTCCCTCTGCGGAGAGGAATTCAATATCCAGTCAACCAAACAGCTCCAGACGATCCTGTTTGAGAAACGGGGGCTGAAACCTGTCAAGAAAACGAAAACCGGGTATTCAACTGATACCTCGGTGCTGGAAGTCCTTGCTCTTGAAGATGAGGTTCCCCGCCTGATTCTCAATCATAGGGTGCTTTCTAAGCTGAAGAGCACCTATGTGGATACCCTTCCTCTCCTGATACACCATGAAACCGGCCGAATTCATACCTCCTATACTCAGACAGGCACTGCCACCGGCAGACTTTCAAGCAGAAATCCCAATCTTCAGAATATTCCGATCAGGACTGAAGAGGGCAGAAAGATACGGCGTGCGTTTATCCCCCGCAGAGGATGGAGTTTTGTTTCCGCCGACTATGCCCAGGTTGAGCTGGTGCTTCTTGCTCATTTTGCCGATGATCCAGGACTTCAGGAGGCCTTTCTCAAAGGTCTGGATGTTCATAGCCGCACCGCCAGTTTGATATTCCAGATTCCCATTGATCAGGTGTCTCCGGAGCAGAGGAGGGCAGCCAAGACAATTAACTTCGGGGTGATGTACGGGATGTCATCCTTCCGGCTTGCCCGGGAGCTTTCGATATCGAGAAAGCAGGCCGACGCATTTATTGAGGCCTACTTTCAGCGCTATTCGGGTATACAGTCTTACATTGACCGGGTTGTCAAGGAGGCGGAGCAGACCGGTGAAGTCAGAACACTGATGGGAAGGACCAGACCTGTGCCGGGAATCCTCAGCAAAAACCGAATGGAGCGCATGGGGGCACAGCGAATTGCGGTGAATACCCCTATCCAGGGAAGTGCGGCAGATATTATGAAAGTTGCGATGATACGTATCAGTGACCGCATGGAGAAAAGCGGTCTGTCAGGAAAGATGCTGCTGCAGATACATGATGAAATCATTCTTGAAGTACCCGACGATGAAGCAGAGCAAACCTGTGATATCCTGCATCAGGAGATGGTGAAGGCAGCTGACCTCAAGGTGCCGCTTCAGGTAACCGTGGAAACCGGAAAAAGCTGGGGAGATATGCATTAATGGTAGTCGGACTGACTGGAAAGTACTGCAGCGGGAAAAGCACCGTGGGATCTCTTTTTCAGGAAGCCGGCTGGCATGTCATTGAAGTTGATGCGCTGGGACATCAGGCCCTGGAGGCCTTGAAAAAGGAAGTGTCTTCGATATTCGGGGATGATATTCTGCGGGACGGCAGGGTGGACAGGAGCCGGCTGGGAAGAATTGTCTTCAAAGATTACCATAAGAGACTGCTGCTTGAGGGAATCGTCCACCCTTGGATGAAGCAGAGGTGCATAGACTTGGTTGAAAAGGACAAAGCAAAGAGAATCCATTCTGTGATAAACGCAGCGCTGCTTCACTACATGGACCTTGACAGCATATGTGATTATGGAGTGTATGTCAGATCACCCTTTTTCGTAAGGTTTTACCGTGGAAAAGTACGTGACGGAACAAATTTCCGTGAATTTCTGCAGCGCGAGCGTGCACAGAAACATATTCATGTGTATAATATCACATGCAGGAATGCTGTTTTCTCTATTCATAATACTGGAAACAGAATTCATTTGAAAAACCAGCTGGAGGAAATGTTACATTTGATTCATAAAAAGGATATATAGTATATATGGCGAAAAAACGAGTTCTTTGGGTATTGTTTGTTTTCATTATAATTTTAATCGTTGCCGCTGGGGCCGGACTGCTGTTTCTGTATCAGCAGTACCGGGCAGAGCCCGTTTTTGATGAGACAACGGTAGTTGAGCCCGAAGAACTTCATGCGGAACCGCAACCGGAGCCAGAGCCTGAACCGGAACCGGAACCGGAACCCGAGCCTGAACCTGAGCCCGAACCGCAACCGGAGCCAGAGCCTGAACCGGAACCGGAACCGGAACCCG
>PWNW01000378.1 GCA_003557605.1 Spirochaetaceae bacterium | reverse complement strand
GAGCCCTCTATCAGATGGTCCCGGCAAAATGATATGGTCCATCGGTAATCCTTGACAAACTGAAGTGGGGGACATACTTTATAATTAATGAGAAGTGTACATGCGTTATTAGTTCTGTCGGCGATAGTGCTGCTCCTGTTCAGCGCTGCATTGGTCACCGGGGATGAGGTTTCACCAAGAAGTGATGGGCCTGTATACGTAATACCCATCCAGGGTGAAATTGACCAAAGCCTGATGGTGTTTTTGCGGAGAAGCATTGAGAAAGCCCGCAGCGACAATGCCAGTCAAATAATCTTTGAAATAGATACCTTCGGGGGACGGGTTGATTCCGCCCTTCAGATCACCACGCTCATCGGTTCCCTCAGCGATATCAGTACAGCTGCTTATGTCTCACTCCGTGCGGAAGGCACCGCTGTAAGCTGGTCGGCAGGGGCTCTGATTGCCTTTTCCACCGATGCCATCTATATGGCCCCTGGAACATCCATGGGCTCAGCTGCCCCGATTATCCAGTCCCCGGAAGGAGCGGTGCCGGCTGATGAGAAGACCGTGAGCGCCCTGCGTACCCAGATGGCCTCATTGGCGGAGAAAAACAATTATCCCCGCGCTATTGCCGTGGCCATGGTGGACAGCGATGCGGAGGTCCTTGAAGTATTTCTCAGGGATGAGCTGAAGGTGCTTACAAGAAATGAATTTGAGACCCTGCTTCGTACTGAGCCGGAAGATGACGTTATTGAAGGCCCCTTCATATCGGAGAAGGGAAAGCTCCTTTCCCTGACCGCCGGGGACCTGGAAAAATACGGGGTTTCCTCAGGCACCTTCTCAACCATTCGGGAGGTGCTGGATAATCTCGGAGCAGCAGAGAAGCGTGTGGTGAACCTTGCGCCCAGCACCGCTGACCAGATTGTCACAATCATCACCGGGGCAGCATTTACCAGCGTGCTGATTCTTATCGGGATCATAGCACTGTTTATGGAGATATCAAGTCCGGGGTTCGGGGTTCCCGGTGCTGTGGCAGTTCTGAGTTTTGCCATGCTGTTTACCGGCAATGCGCTTCTCGGTACAGTAGGATCTGTTGAGCTGATTCTCTTTGTGCTCGGGATTGCTTTGATCATCGTTGAGATTTTTCTTATCCCCGGTTTCGGCGTTACGGGGATATCAGGGATAGCGCTTATGATACTGGGGCTGATTCTTTCCATGCAGGACTTTGTGATACCCACTTTCACCTGGCAGTGGGATGCGCTGGGAAGAAATATTCTTCTGGTGGTAGGAAATGTGGTTGCTGGGTTCATCGCATTTGGTGTTCTGGCATTTCTGATACCCAAGTATACCCCATTCAGGAGACTTACCTTGTCCCTCAACCAGGAAAGCTCCCTCGGCTACACAGCACAGGATGCTTCGATGGAGTCAAAATACCTTGGGAAAAGCGGCACAGCAGTGACAGTGCTTCGTCCTTCAGGGAAGGCCGATATTGACGGTGAAGTTCTCCAGGTTGAGACTTCAGGGGAATACATAGAGAAGGATGCAGAAATATCTGTATCCGCGGTAAATGGAAACAGAATCATCGTAAGGAGAAAAAGATGATGTACATTGCTTTGTATGTAGCAGTAGGAATTGTGGTTCTCGCAATTCTGCTGGTTTTTCTCAAATTCTTCGGACTGTGGTTTCGTGCACTGCTGTCCGGTGCTCCGGTGGGCATTGCAAAAATCATTGGCATGTGGCTGAGAAAAGTCAGTCCCGGAGTCATTGTTGATGCCAGGATCATGCTGGTGAAGGCAGGCATTCCCATTGAAACTGACTTTCTTGAGACCCATTTCCTTGCAAAGGGTGATGTGATCAAGGTCAGCATGGCATTAGTAGCGGCTAACAAGGCAAACATTCCCCTGCCCTTCCAGCGGGCAGCTGCCATTGACCTGGCAGGGCGTGATGTGCTCGAGGCGGTGAAAACCAGCGTCAACCCGAAGGTAATTGACTGCCCTGACATTTCCAAAGGAAAGCAGGCAATTGATGCGGTTGCCAAGGACGGGATTCAGCTGAAGGTGAAGGTCCGTATTACCGTTCGGGCCAACATTGAGCGGCTGGTCGGAGGGGCAACCGAAGAGACCATTATTGCCAGAGTAGGAGAAGGAATTGTCACCACTATCGGATCAGCAAAGGACTACAAGGCGGTGCTTGAGAATCCCGACCGGATATCGAAGCTGGTGCTTGAAAAGGGCCTTGATGCAGGAACGGCTTTTGAAATCCTCTCAATTGATATCGCTGATATCGATGTGGGAGAGAACGTCGGAGCCAAGCTGCAGGCTGACCAGGCTGAAGCTGACAAAAGACGGTTTCAGGCTGAAGCGGAAAAACGCCGCGCCCTTGCAAAAGCACGGGAGCAGGAAATGCTCGCCCTTGTTCAGGAAAACCGGTCCAAAGTTGTGCTTGCTGAAGCTGAGATTCCAAAGGCAATTTCTGAAGCATTCAGAAAGGGAAACCTCGGAATTATGGACTACTACCGCCTGAGAAACATTCAGGCTGATACAAAGATGAGGGACAGCATTGGTGATGAAGACGGCTCAAATAATGACGAGCCATTGCACTAAAGGTCTGGTATGGAAGGAATAACTGATCTGCTTTCAACAATAGTATTCTTTCTCGCATGGCTGTTTCCGATACTGTTCATTATCTCCGCACGGAGAAGGTCCTCCGTGCGGAGAGAGAAACAGTCTGAGGAAACAAAAAAACCTCCTGCGGCGGCCCGGCCGCCGCGGTATTCCGACGAAGGTCCGGGTGATTTCATAAGCCGCCTGATGGAAATTCAGGGAATATCCAGTGACGAGGTTGAGACGGCCGATGCTCACAGGCGATCTCTCCATATTCTTGAAGAAAACGAAGAAGAAGAGGTTCAGCAGCTCTCAAGAACCTACACCCCTGCATCCTACCGTGAAACTGCAGTGAAGCCGATCAGGAAAAAACCTGTCAGACATGTGAATCCTCTGGTGAAGATCGAAAGGTATCCCCTGAAAAGACGGGCGGTCATCCTTTCGGAAATTATCGGAAAACCGAAAGCATTAACGGAATATGAGCAGTGAATTCTATGCCTTCGCAGCGGATGTTATGGTGTTCCTGCATTTTCTCTATGTTGCCTTTGTAGTCGGCGGTGAGCTGCTGATACTCATTGGAGGCTTCAGAAACTGGAAATGGATCCGCTCAATTGTTTTCAGAATTCTTCATCTTGCGGCCATCGCAGTGGTGGCTGTGCAGGAACTGCTGGGCATTCTGTGTCCCCTCACGGTATGGGAATACCAGTTGAGAGAGCTGG
Source organism: Spirochaetaceae bacterium (assembly GCA_003557605.1). Lineage (GTDB taxonomy): Bacteria > Spirochaetota > Spirochaetia > PWKH01 > PWKH01 > PWKH01. Next base: position 7,063 of record PWNW01000378.1, on the reverse strand, counting down.
CAGGCCAGAGAGCTGAGTGGGATATCACCTTCGTGGGAAGAATCTTCAGACAGCTTGTATACCATGATTTTCCCTACTGGGTGTTTACTTTCATGTATATTGGATTTGCTGTACTGGTAGGGCTTACTATGATCCTGTTTCCGCCGAGACGGAAAAAACATATCATCTAGATCAATTCCGTACTGAACTTCACCATATCTCCGCGGATAATGCTCCTTCTGAATTCAAGAACCCGTCCCCCTTCCCCCCGGGTAATCCGTTCGGTAAGGAATACCGGGGAATGGACCTGGATACCCAGCAGGTGTGATTCATACTCATCAGATATCCTAGGGAATAGGTACTCTGTTGCTTTCACAATGCTGTGACGGTACTTCTGTTCCAGCAGTTCAGCCAGGGAGGAATTTTCAATGGAATCACTTTCGAGATCAGGAGCGATGTCTAAGGGAATGTAGGAATATTCAAGGCTTACCGGATGGTCCTTGAAATACCGAAGGCGGACAAGCTTGTGGTACCGCCGCTCAGATACATCGCCAAATATTTCAGAGATCTCAGCAGGGGGAGCACAGCGCTGCATACTGATAACCTTGGATTTTGCCGGAATTCCGGTATCACCGATTTCCTTGCCGAACTGATAAAACCTCTGTAGGCTCTGCTCGATTTTCTCCTTGGCGACAATCGAACCTTTGCCACGCTGGGTAACAATCATCCCCTCACGCTTCAGGTCATCAAGGGATTTTCTTACCGTCATCCTGGTGACCGAAAACTCCTGGGCAAGTTCATTTTCCGACGGCAGACGCATACCTTCAAGGTATTCCCCGTTTCTGATGCGGTCCTTGAGGATGTGCTTGATCTGCACGTAGTAGGGAACATAGCTTGATTTATCAATTTCTTCCATGATGATCTGTAATCCTGGTATCATGGTAGTTTAGACCCTCATTGGTTGTCAATACAGACACAACATAAAACAGCAGGGGCATTGGGCCCCTGCTGCACAGCGGAGTGTGTTAGAATCCACCGGGATCTCCTGCCGGTTCGGCGGGCATCGGCTCGTCCTCCGGCACCTCGGGGATTTCAATTCCTGCTTCAATATCGGTAAGCCGGGATGAAATCTGCGTTATTTCCTGTGCAAGGTTCTCTAAGGAACCGTCTGCAGCTTCTGCCAGCTCATCCCCATCCATGTCCGTAAGAGCCTGGATGTCCCGTTCAATCGCCGTCAGGCGGCTTGTCACATCCTGCAGTTCCTCTTTGATCATCTCCGCTTCCTGGACCGAAAGGCCCTGACCGCAGGATGCCAGTCCTAGCGCCAGCAGCACTCCGGCTGCAGCTAATCCAAATACTTTCAACCATTTCATAGGTTTCCTCCTTGGTTCTTGGATCTCTTAACTTAAGGTCTCATCTAATTTGAAAACATGCTTTCCAGACGATTCAGCAATGCTGGATCTTCTTGAATAATCTGGGCAAGCTGGTTGAATTCCTCAATTTCAAAACCAAATCCCTCTACAGCCTCTACCATATCTTCATTCGCCTGCAGGTGGATCTGAGACAGCTTATCAATGGTGTGTTCAAATTCCTCAAGCTCATCGCTTGATACAGCCTCATCGAAGGTTTCCTGGTCCGCCTGCTGAAGGTTGAGGATCTCATTGAGTCTCTCCTCGCTTAATGCAGAATCCTCCACAACCTGCTGTATTTCCTGGTTCGCCTCCAGCTGAATCTCCTGGATGGTTATTAAAGAAATCCCAAACATCTGAAGCTGTTCATCAGTGACCTCCTGGTCCTGGTCCATCTGCTGCTGAGGTGGAAGAATCAGCATGTCGTCTGCCGCCAATGACAAGGGAAGCAGAATCAATGCCGCTGCGATTACCATAAGTACTTGTTTTCGTACCATACAAAATTACTCCTCGTTTTCTCGGGTTCTGCTTCATGGTGAAGCTTATGTATATTAGTATAGTTGTCTATACAGCAAGAGTCAATCAAATCACAAAAAAAACATCCATTTCTTTCCATGATTGATGCTATACTCACGATAAGGAGAATTTCATGTGCATACGATGCAGCTGGGCCGAAACCAGCAGCCTGATGATGAAGTACCATGATGAGCAATGGGGCGTGCCGGTTCACGATGAACAGAAACATTTTGAGTTTCTCCTTCTCGAAACCATGCAGGCCGGGCTCAGCTGGAGCATTATCTTGAAAAAACGGGAAGCATTCCGCAGCAGGTTTGACGGGTTTGACTATGCCCGGATTGCACAATATGACAGCAATACCATTGAAGAGCTCTGCCAGGATGCCGGGATTATCAGGAACAGAAGAAAAATTACCGCAGCAGTGAACAATGCAAAGAGGTTTATCACGGTGCAGCAGGAATATGGGAGTTTTGATGCATATATCTGGGGATTTACCCAAGGCTTGATTATCGATTCCTCAGCACAGCACATCTCAGACATCCCTGCTTCCAATCAGCTTTCAATGGGCATCAGCAGAGATATGAAACGCAGGGGTTTCTCATTCATTGGACCCACGGTGATTTATGCGCATCTCCAGGCTATTGGTGTCATACTGGACCATGTCACATCCTGCTTTCGGTACCATGAGCTGAAGCAGCAGTATGCAGACTGGATTATTCAAAAGGAGACTCTTCAAACAGCCTGGGATAGTCATTGAGTCGTCCTGCAGCTCCCCAGGACTCCGGAACTGGAAACCAGTTTCGCTCCTGCATAACAGGAAACACCTGTTGGGTCTCAAACCAGCGGATGATGTTGTGTCTGAGGTCCCGTACCCCTGCGGCGACAATACGTGAGGGGATGTCATTGAGGCTGATCTTCGCTCCTTCGGTAAGATGACCGCCCCCCCCGGAGATTCGGTAGGAGTTCAATGCAGCAATATAGGTGTCCTGAAGACGAAAGGGCCTTCCGCTGGTAAACTCCAGAATTTCCACCCGCTGTCCCGGGGGTTTTGTCACATCCACGGTATACCTGATTCCTCCTGCGCTGTCATACTGGAAATATGGGACCTCCGGTGTTCCGTCATCCCGAAACCGGATCAAGTGGTCATAGGGACCCCTCATAACCGTGAACCATCTGCTGTAGGAGTATTCAAGGTACTCCCTGATTTCATGTCCGGTCATACGGACGGAAAAGACAAAGCTTTCATGCGGCATCAAGGAAAAAAGATCACCCGCTGTCACATCTCCTGCGGAAAGCACCGCATTTCGTGCGGGAACTGAAGCAAATGATACATGGGCATTGGTCATTGCAAGCTGCACGGTATGCAGGAGTGAAGTCATCGGCGCATCATAGAAGTATCCTTCCCGTGAAAGAAGGTCCTCCTCCAGTGTTCCTGCCCTGCGCAGGGCATACTGCTCAACCCGGGGTGCATAGGAGTCCAGAATATTTACCGCTTGTGTGTCAGCCTCATATTCCTGGAGATTGCGGATATTTGGGGTAATGCTCCTGAGAGTAAAAGTTTCATCCCCCCGCTGGCGGACCAGCTCAATGTCGCAAAACAGCACATGGGTTCCCAATGATCCGATCGTAACGACAGGGACCTCCCTTCCCTCCTGGTCCTGAACGGAAGCAGTCTGCGGAACAGTGCCGAAATTTGAGACAACAAGATCAAAGCCGGAAGTGTTCTGGACTAACGAGAGCACCTGGTCACGGTAATCAATGAGGTCTGCTTCACTGAAGGTCTGGGCTGTATGCCGGAACAGGAGGTCATCTGCTGCATACACAGCTCCAATGATTATGTCAGGATTCTCCTGCTCCCTGATATGAGCGATCCAGCGCTCTGCCGCAGCCTGCATTTCCTGTACCCTGACACCGGGTATTACCCGTTCAGGTATTCCCGATGAACCCGCAGGATGGGTAAACCCTAGCACTGCAATGACCATTCCTCCGTTCCTGATAATGCGGTAGGGGGAGATATGGGGTTCTCCAGTTGATCTGCTGATGACATTTGCCCCGATCCATGGAATTCCCGATTCCTGACTGATGCGCTGGTAGGCCGCAGTGCCCATTCCCATATCTCGCCCTCCCAGTACTGCTGCATCATACCCAATATAACGCATCAGCCGAGACTGAACATGCTGCACTGAGGTGTCGACGTGGGTGCAGAAGTATGAGGTCATAGACCCTGCAGTCAGTCCTCCAAGGTCAATGGCCGCCGCATGCTCCTGCTGGTCCTTCTTTTCTCGTACTGCAGCAGCCGCCTGATTAACATCTCCATGCAGACTGCCGGTGAAGGCCACAGTAATGACCCGGACTTCCTCCGGGGTACCGAAAAGCTGCGATGCGGCAGAACAGCCTGTCAGTATAACTGCAGCCAGGCAGAGCATCAGGCTGCCGGCATATTTTTCCATCAAAACTCTATCCCCTTTGCAGCACGGGTGCTGCTTGTAGAAAAGCAGTGATGCAGCTCTTTCATTTCCGTAGCGATGTCGCTTATCTGAATAAGATACGGGGAGGCCTGTCGCCCTGTTATGACAATATGAGGCAGCTTCTCCCGATGTGAAAGAAGCCATTGGATCACTTCATCCTCAGAAATCCAGTTTTCATGCAGGGGATAGGTAAACTCATCAAGGATCAGCAAATCATAGCGCTTTTCAGTTATAACCTGGGTAACCCATTCCCACCCCCGCTGTGCAGCCTCACGGGAGGGCCCTGGGTCTTTCTGCAGCCAGGTAAATCCTTCACCGAAGGTGTTCCATTCGATGCGCTGCTGCTGAGCAAACAGGTATTCCCCGCATCTTTGTGAATCCTTTTTGATGAACTGTACGACCCCGCATTTCATCCCGTGCCCGAGGGCTCGCCACATAAGTCCGAGGGCAGCGGTTGTCTTTCCTTTTCCGTTTCCTGTATACAAGATGATCAGATTTTCAGCTTTCATAGTGCTTCACTATATCATGATACGAAGCATTGAGAAACCAGATTGGGGCAGGGCAATTCAGTTTGAGGTGTTCATAAACATCCCTTTCCCTTTTTCATTTTTTCCCGTATAGTAAGAAACAGTTAAAAAAGTATACAATTTCAAGTTGTACGGAGAACTTTCATGCTTTCAAAACTTAGGTTGTATGATTCAGATAATCCCGCCGCCAGTCTTGTTCAGCAGAAGCGGATTTCCTTGATACTTGATGTTGCAGAAAAATATTTTGTTGAGCAGGGACTTGCAGAATCGAAGATGGAAGACATTGCTGACCGAGCAGGAGTAAGCAGACAGACTCTGTACCGCTATTACCGTTCAAAGGAGCATCTTGCCCTGAACGTTGAAGTCAGGGTCCTTAAGAAAATATTAGGACGTTTTGTTGAACTGTTCTCTTCTGCTTCACTGCTTGGACTCAAGCAGCTGGAGCATGTCATTGATGAGGTGTGCATTGATTTCCTTAAGGAGTACGAGCAGCAAATATTATTCACCGCTCTTTTTGATGCGTTTTTTGTTAAATACCATACACCGGAATATATCCATGTAATGAAGAAGACCGTATCATCCTTTCCCAACCCCTTTACCGATCTCATATCCCGGGAGCAGAAACGCAGGAATGCTTCAGAAACCCTGAACCCCTTGATTACCGGAGAGATGCTGAACCATTCACTGCTCTCTCTCTCCCAACGGGTCCTGTTGAGAAGAGAAGCCCTCAGGGAAGAATATGGATTTGATCCTATTGAGCTCGTTCCTCTGCAGATGAAAATATTCATCAGAGGTATTTTGTGCAGGGAAGATCTGGATTGATCTAGGAATTCAGAAACTGATCTATGCTGTCCGCTGCTGTCCTTCCGTGATTCATGGCCCGCACAACGAGAGAAGCTCCCGTGACGGTATCTCCTGCGGCAAACACCCCTTTCTGTGAAGTCCTGCATTCCTGGTCTACGGTTATCGACCCGGAACTGTCAGTGTCCAGGGAGAAGGACTCAATTACCGGTGAAGCTGGATCGGGAACAAATCCCATGCTTAGAAGCACCAGCTGGGCATCAAGCAGAAAGTCCGAGCCGGGTATCTCCTGAAATGCTCTGTCCCCCCAGGAGATTTTAGCGCATCCCGCTTTCTCCACCCGTCCTGAAACGCCATAGAACTCCTTGGTGAGAACGCTCCACAAACGGCTGCACCCCTCCGTATGGGAGCTGGAAGTTCTCATGATTACCGGCCACTGGGGCCAGGGATTGTGTTCACTGCGGGATGCAGGGGGTGCTTCAAGGAGTTCCAGCTGGGTCACTGATTTGGCATTTCTCCGTATACAGGTCCCGACGCAGTCAGCCCCCGTATCCCCTCCTCCGATGACCACCACATGTTTTCCCTCTGGATCAATGATGTCTGCCGGATTCACCTGATCGCCGTACAGCAGCCGTGTCTGCTGGGTCAGAAAATCCAAAGCTCTGTGAATTCCCGAAAGAGATCTTCCTGGAATATCGAGATCTCTTGGCTTTGAAGTTCCTGAGGCAATCAGAACAGCATCATAGTTTTTCAGGAGATATCGTGCAGAGATGTCAGATCCCACGGTTACCTCTGTCTCAAATCTGACTCCCTCTGCCGCAAGCTGCTCCAGTCTTCTGTCGATGACCCATTTTTCCAGCTTAAAATTTGGTATTCCATACCGGAGCATTCCCCCCAGTCTGTCCGCCTGTTCAAATACCACCACATCATGCCCGAACCTGACCAGCTGCTGGGCTGCAGCAAGACCCGCGGGACCTGATCCGATGACGGCAGTCTTTTTACCTGTTTTCCTCTGTACTTGATAGGGACGGATCCAGCCCTCCTGCCATCCCCGTTCTGCGATCTGCATTTCAATATGCCGGCAAACCGCAGCCTCAAATCCCAGGGACAATGTGCAGGAAGCCTCACACAGGGCGGGACATATTCTGCCAGTAAACTCTGGAAAATTATTGGTGCTGTGAAGCAGTTCAAGAGCTCGTTTCCAGTTGCCGTGATATGCTTCATCAATGTAGTCGGGTACTCGGTTGCCCAAGGGACATCCAAAGGCATGGCAGAAGGGTACACCGCAGTCCATGCATCGTTTTGCCTGATTGTGCAGTTCTGTTTCCGAGAGGGGCTGCTCAACCCAGTCAAAATCCCGCTT
>PWNW01000237.1 GCA_003557605.1 Spirochaetaceae bacterium | reverse complement strand
GGGACTACCTGAAGATCCTCAAGCGCCTGAGCAGTGAAGCCCGGGATGTCGCTGACCGGAAGCTCTTTCCCCGTCCCCTCCCTGCAGGGGGGATCGGGTTTCTGGGGTATGAGACTGCTGCGTACATGTAAGATGCGGTCCTTGCCCCGCAGCAGGATGACCTGCAGCTTCCCGACGGAATCTTTATATTCGGCGAGGACTTCGTCATATTCGACCACTATAAGGATGAACTGATCCTGTGCACCATTTACGAAGAAAAGAACAAACCGGATGCACAAAAACGGCTTCAGGCCATGGCTGACCGCCTCTTTGACTTTGACTTTCGTGCCTACCAGGGTGATGAAGCAGTGTATCCCTGCTCCGTCGACCTCCATAAAGATAAGCAGGAGTTCCTTGACGGGGTGGAGGAGATCAGGGAGGCTGTTATCAGGGGGGATCTGCTGCAGGGGGTGCTCTCAAGGCGCATAGAAATTACATCGGAAATCCCTCCCTTCGAAGCATACAGAAGGCTTCGAAGGGAGAACCCTTCTCCCTATATGTTCTATATAAATTTCACAAGTTTTATCCTCTTCGGTGCAAGCCCTGAGGTGATGGTCTCCTGCACCGATGACGGAACTGCGGTGCTCAAGCCCATAGCAGGGACCCGGCCCAGGGGAAAGACTAGAAAGGAGGACATTGCACTTGAACAGCAGCTGGTGGAGGACGAGAAGGAACGAGCGGAGCATCTGATGCTCATTGATCTGGCCCGAAATGACCTGAACCGGGTCTGCCGTGCCGGAAGCGTTCGGCTCCTGCACAGCTTCATGGTTCAGCGCTTCTCCCATGTAATGCACATGGTCTCTGAAGTTGAAGGGGAACTGAAGCCCCAATGCGGCATTTTTGATCTGATTGCTTCGGCATTCCCTGCGGGGACAGTTACCGGAGCACCGAAGATCAAGGCAATGGAGATCCTCTCTGCACTGGAAAAAAAGAAGCGTGGGCCCTATGCCGGCATGGTGGGCTACTTTGATCTCCACGGAGGAATTGACAGCTGCATCACCATCAGATCGGTAATCTGCAGGGAAAACCGGTTCTACATACAGGCAGGAGCGGGCATCGTCTATGATTCGGTGCCGGAGAGAGAATATCAGGAGACCATCAGCAAGGCCCAAGCCATGTGCGTCTCCCTGGGGGTACACATCTCATGATAGTGCTGATAGACAATTACGATTCCTTCACCTATAACATTGTTGAGTATCTGGAAAAAGCAGGGGCCCAGGTCAGGGTGTTCAGGAACGACAAAATCACCGTGGAGGAGATTGAAGACATGACCCCCCAGGGCCTGGTGCTTTCCCCGGGACCGGGCACACCCGATGAAGCGGGCATATGCCTTGATGCGGTACGCCGTTTGTTCAAATCAGTGCCGATTCTCGGAATATGCCTTGGACATCAGGTGATTGTCCAGGCCTTCGGAGGATCCATTGCCGCCGCGCCGTCAATCGTTCACGGAAAAATTGACGACATTGACCATGACGGCAAGGGACTGTTTCGAAACATCACCTCCATGATTCGGGCAGCCAGGTATCATTCCCTGGCTGCAGATCCCGCTTCCATCCCCGCTGAACTGGACATCACCGCATGGAGCCGCCAGGAAAACACCATCATGGGGGTGAGACATCGGGACTTCCCGATAGAGGGATTGCAGTTCCACCCCGAATCGGTAGGAACACCTATGGGGAAAAAGCTGATCGACAACTTCCTCACCTACCGCCGCCAGGCGTCCCCGGTACTGACCATCATCCGGAAGTGCGCATCTGGGGAGGATCTTAACAAGCATGAAGCATCAGACATCATGGATGAGATCACCGAGGGAGAACTCACCGACGGACAGCTGGGCGCATTTCTCGGTTCCATGTCCGTGAAGGGCATCACCGCCGTGGAGCTCAGTTCATTTGCATCGGTGCTCAGGTCCAAGACGGGTGTATCATCGGCACCATCAGGACTTCTTGACACCTGCGGGACAGGGGGAGACTCTAAGGGGACCTTCAACTATTCCACCGCAGCTGCGCTGTGCTGCGCCGCTTACGGCATCCCGGTGGCCAAGCATGGGAACAAGGCAATATCTTCCCGGTCCGGCAGTTATGATTTCCTCAAGGAGCTGGGAATACCGACGGACTCAGGTCCCCAGGAAGCAGTGAAGCAGCTTGAGGACCATCAGTTCGCATTCCTCTTTGCTCCCCGGTTTCACAGCGCCATGCGGTTCGTTGCACAGGTTCGTCAGGAACTGCACATGAGGACCCTGTTCAATCTGATCGGGCCCCTGGTCAATCCTTTTTCACCCGACTTCCAGGTTGCCGGTGTCTATGATCCTGATATCCTGGACATCTATGCCGAAGCACTGCTGCTGCTGGGAGTTAAGCGGGGACTGGTGGTGCATTCAGCAGACGGAATGGATGAGCTGAGCATATCAGCCTCGACGTATATTCGGGAAGTCAGCGGAGGAAGGGTGACTTCATACACCTTCGATCCGTCAGATATCATCAAAACCAGTCCCCCTGAGGAGGAGCGGGGAAAAAATGCCCATGAAAATGTTGATATATTTCTTCAGGTTATTACCG
>PWNW01000303.1 GCA_003557605.1 Spirochaetaceae bacterium | reverse complement strand
CTTGAGATCTACCTTACCATGGAGCTTGCTGGTGAAATGATACCCGCTCCCTTCTTTGCAGGACTGCTCTGGCAGTTCAGAAGGCTGCTGCATCTTCTGGAACTGATGCAGCAGCGGTGGCTGCCTGAAGAGGCTATGGAACGGACCATGGTGCTGGGGAAAAAAGCACCGATAAAGGGAAGACGAAATGCTGCGGTATATCTTCAGGGCGCTGAACACTACTCCATCCCCCAGGTGCGCAGTATTATCATTGCTTTGCAGGAGTGCGAAAGCCTGCTGCGGGAAATCAGATCTGATATGCATTCCCTGGCTGTGGAGATGATGCTCTACCGGATTGTGGTGAAATCCGGCACCCCTCCCTATCCGGGCGAGGCCTTTTACGGCCTGGTGGGAGTTAACTGCCCCCAGCTTCCTTCAATCTCCCGATAACTCGTTCTGCAGTTTTCAGCGGAATGCTGCACCTCTTCGAGAGTTCATCAGCCCCTGCTGCGGCTGTTTTCTCCAGGGAGCCGAAGGTTCTCATAATGCATTCACTGCGTTTTCTTCCGATCCCCTCAATTGATTCCAGCACCGTGAAGGAGACATCCTTGGCGCGCAGGGATGTACTGAATCCGGTGGCAACCCGGTGGGTCTCGTCCCTCACAGCCTGAAGCAGCTTCAGTGCTTCAGACCCCTCGGGAAGTCTCAGAGGCCTGCGTGATCCCGGGAAGTGTATCTCCTCGAATTCCTTGGCAAGCCCTGCCACTGGAAGGTCCTCCAGGCCCAGGGCATCAAGGATTTCTTTCACTGCATTCACCTGCCCGGTCCCGCCGTCAATAAGAACCAGGTCCGGAAGGGGCTTATGCTCATTGATCAGCCGGGTATACCTGCGGGCTGTCACTTCACGAAGCGCTTCATAGTCGTCCACCTTGCCGCCCAGTGACTTAATGTGGTACGTCCGGTACTGCGCTTTGTCTGGAACTCCGTTTCTGAAGGATACCAGAGAAGCTGCAGGATAGGACCCGGAAAGATGGGCAATGTCAAACCCTTCAATTCTGACCGGAAGCTTCGGAAGGTCCAGAGCCTGCTTCAGCTGCTCCAGCACCGCTGTGTGCTCCCTGGCCCGCTGTCTCCGGTCAGCATCCATGGAGGCATTCTGCAGCACCATCGCCATGATGCGCAGATGCTTACCCCGCTGGGGACAGCGGATCTGGGCCTTCCTGCCGGTACGTTCCTTCAGAAGCCGCTCCAGCAGTTCAGCATCCACCGGATGGGATACATAGATTGTCTCCGGGATATCTTCCTCTTCCAGGTAGTACTGGGAAAGAAATGATTCCAGGGCTTCCTGTTCATCCGAAAAGGATTCTCCCCGATGCAGTTCCTGGTCAAGCATCTTCCCCTCCCGCATCTGGAATGCCGCAATTGACACCATCTGGTCGCGCATGACGCAGCCGATATAGTCCCTGGTGAGGCGGGTGAAATCCTCAACGCTCTGATGCACTAGGGAAGCCTCAACAGCCGCTGCTGCATCCCTGAGTTTTGCTGCCTCCTCATAGCGCCGCTGGAGAGAAGCCTCCTGCATCTGTTTCTTCAAAGTTCCAAGCAGGTCCCTGGCATTCCCTTGGAGCAGGTGCTTCAGGGAGTCTGCAATCTTCTGATACTCCTCCTTGGATATCTTCCCCGCACAGGGGGCGCTGCATCTGCCGATGTGGTAGTACAGGCAGGGTGCATAACGTTTTTTCAGCTTCCCCCGGCATTTCCTCAGGGGAAACAGTTTTTCAATCAGCTCAAGGTAGAGGTCAACGCTTCCCACATCGGTAAAGGGGCCGAAATAGTGCGACCCGTCTGACACCATAGTCCGGGTCTTGAACACCCTGGGATACTCCTCATTGGTGATCCGAATCACCGGATAGCTCTTTCCGTCCTTCAGGTTGATGTTGTAATGGGGCTTCCATTTCTTGATCAGGTTGTTTTCCAGCAGCAGGGCTTCGTACTCATTAGCTGTAGCAATATACTCCACGGTGCGTATCTTTCGTACCAGCATGGCGGTCTTGACGTCCCGGTTTCCCGATGCGTATGAGAACACCCGCTTTCTCAGGTCCTTGGATTTCCCCACGTACAGAACCCTTCCTGCCCCGTCCTTCATGATGTAGACGCCGGGGGAGTTCGGAAGATCCTGTATCTGTTCCTTCAGACGCTGCAGCTGCTGGTCCATGGTGAAAAGATACCGAGGGAACCAACATTTTACAAGATATTCAAAGCACTTGAAGTTACTCACCCCCAGGGGATACAATAGGCGGCGATGGACACTGCACAGCGCATTCTCAGCGACCCGGTTTTCGCCTCCCTTCCTACAGATGAGCAGGATTATATCCTGAGCATCGGCACTACCCTGCGCCTGAGCCTGCAGTATCTCAGGAACCTGGCAGAAATTTCGGCGGATCTGTCCATGTGGGAAGAGGGACCGCTGAAGCGGGTCCTTCACCCGCTTTTCAGCGACGAGTCGGTGCTCCGAAGAAGCGGCACGGCACGCAATGCCCGCATCATGGAACTGCTCAACCGGAAAATGGATGTTTTGAGGCGAGAGGAACCTGACTACAGCTCCTTTCCCCCCCCCAGGGAAGGACCATCAAGGAGCATTCAGTTTGCTGCCGCAGACCCCGGGACATCGCTGCTGGGGACCTGTCCTGTGGCGGGAGAAAAAACCCGCTGCTGCGGGCTGCTGACCCTTGATGCGGTCATGCAGTGCGGATGCGCCTGCAGCTACTGCTCCATACAATCCTTCTATGATGAACAGCAGATTTTCTTCCACAGCAACCTGCCCCAGCGCCTCAGGGAACTGGGGAGCACCCTGGACCCAAAAAAAATATACCATATCGGGACGGGACAGTCCTCCGATTCTCTGATGTTCGGCAACCGCGGGGGGGTGCTTGACGCCCTTATTGAGTTTGCCCGGGAGCATCCCCAGGTGATCTTAGAGCTGAAGACAAAGTCCGGGAATATTTCCTATCTGTCCCAGTACCAGGGGGACCTGCCGAAGAACATTATCTGCACCTGGTCGGTAAATCCCCAGCAGATCATTGATGCAGAGGAGCACCTCACCGCATCCCTGGAGCAGCGGCTGACCGCCGCCCGCAGGGCTGCTGACCGCGGTCTCCTGACGGGGTTTCACTTTCATCCGATCATACGGTACCGAGGATGGCAGGACGGGTTCGGTGACCTGGTATCCCGAATTACCGAGATGTTTGATCCCCAGGAGACAGCCCTGGTTTCCCTGGGCACCCTGACTTTTATTAAACCGGTGATACGGAAGCTTCGCACCATGGGGATTCGAAGCAAGGTGCTGCAAATCCCCCTCACCGAAGTGTCCGGGAAATTTTCATATCCCCCGGACATCAAGAAAGAGCTGTTCACCTACGTCTATGGATGCTTTCCCGATGCCTGGAAGCAGCAGGTGTTTTTCTACCTCTGCATGGAGCCCTCGGACCTGTGGGAACCGGTGCTGCGCCGGTCCTATCCTGACAACAGCACCTTTGAAGCCGCCATGAAGGACGCATATATGGAGAAAATACTCAGCATATGAAATCAGCTTCACAGTACACCCTGTTTTCAACTGCCTTCGGCATCGGCTGCCTCATTACCATTATGATTACCTTCAACGGACGCCTTGCCCAGGAGGTTTCCCATGCCTTCTCGCTGCTGGTGATCCATATTGCAGGGGGATCGGTCGTGGCTGCGGTGCTTATTATAAGGAGGCTCATCGGCAGGACCTCAGTACCGTCTGGCAGAAGACTTCCCTGGTACTTCTGGATCGGGGGCGGGATCGGCGTTGTGATGGTCTTCGGGAACAATGTGTGCTTTGCCGCCCTCGGGGTGTCCCTCACCATGGCTGCCGGTATTCTCGGTCAGACCGCAGGATCGATTATCATTGACGCTACCGGCTTCCTGGGCATGTCCCGATACCGGTTTATTCGGGGAAAATTCATCGGACTCGGCATCATTGTGCTGGGAGTACTGCTGATGGTCGATAACTGGAGATTCGACGGTTTTTTTATCCTCTTCGCCTTTGCCGTGGGAATTCTGACCATCGTGCAGATGACCATTAATTCACAGCTTGCTGCCTCCATCGGGATCATACCCGGCACGGGGATAAACTACCTCGGAGGATTTCTCGCCGCCCTTGCGGGGGTGCTGCTTACCGGAACCTCCCTTACATCCTCCTTTGCCCAGCTTCCCGAAGTACCGCTGTATCTCGTGCTCGGCGGAGGCTTTACGGGATTTATTATCGTATCGGGGGTGAACACCATTCTGCCGAAGATTCCGACTTTCTACAGTTCCCTGCTGATCTTTCTGGGACAGATATCAGCGGCAGTTGCCGCCGATGCGCTCCTGCTTGGCATATTTTCCTATCAGCGGCTGTTTGCATCAGCCCTGATCCTGGCGGGTATTGCCGCTAACCTGGCTGCAGACCGCATGGCATCGCCTGCTGAAGCCGAGACTTCCGTCAGCTCCCAGTAACCCGCTTTCAGGGACTTGCCTCTTTCTGCCATTGTGATATGATATCTCCGCAACTGATGATGCCTCAAGGAGGGCTGATGAATACCTTGATTGTGTACAGTTCCCGGTGCGGATACACAGGGGAGTGCGCAGAAATCATACGGGATGAGCTGGGTGATGACCAGTTCGTCATGTTTACCAACATAGACAGCCAGGACCCGCCGACGGTGGCAGATTACCATCGGATAATTATCGGAGGGTCGGTACGATACGGCAGGGTTTCCAGAAAGCTGAAACGGTTTATGGAGGACTATCGGGCACTGCTTCTTCAGAGGGAAGTTGGGCTCTTTCTCACCTGCCTCGGGCCTCCGGAAACGTCACAGAAGACCTTTTCCCGGGTATTTACCCGGGACCTGAGGGAACAGGCGAAGGCGCACTGCTTTGCAGGAGGGGTTGCTGACCCGAAGGCATTTCGTCCGCTGATTCGCGGATATCTGGAAAAGCGGTTTCCCTCCTTTGACACCAGGGACCATCAGGCTCTTCGAACATTCGCTCGGCAGATGAAGCAGGTCAGGAAAACTCCGCCGGCTTCATAGGATATACCTCTAGCATCAGTGCAGTGACGCCTCCGGACTCAGGGCCGAAGAGGATCGCCTTGTCTGATGTGGAATACTTCGGATATACCCTCGTTGATATACAAAGCCGTGAGTCGATGAATACCTCAACGGTTGAATGGTCCGTAAGGATTCTTACATCTACCTGGCCGTTCTGCGGCACATCCCAAGGGCCTGCTGCGGGTACGGCAAAGGGTACCCCGTCGGCACAGCTGTGCTCCCGGTCAATATAGGCGCGCCTTCGTGCCGGCTGGAACACTAGACGTGTAGTCTCCCTTCCCTCACGGTCAGCAAAGAGCTCCAGCCCGAACTCATCGGTTTTATCAGGATCAAACTGGAAAAGCCCGAAGAGATCAAGAGCATTGCCGGAAATTGGAAGCTCTTTCCTGCCTGCAGCGGGGATATCACCTCCAGTCCAGGCGTTGGGGACGTCATGGAGAGATGAGACTGAATCAACCGGACGGGATGTCAGGCGGCTGCGTTCATCCAGCTCAAGAATCCGGGGAATTGACTGCACACCTGACCACGTGTACCCGCTGCCCTCCAGGGGCATTCTGAGCACCTCAGGCATCCAGGCGAACATCACTGTGCTTCCCTCAGGGGTGCTGCATACCGTCCCGGCATACAGTCCCTGCCAGCCTCCGTAGTCCACCACTCCTTTCGTATCTCTGCAGAAGCGGTCACCGTCAAAAGTTCCTGTCTCATAGCGCATAGCCCCGTTGGGAGAATAGAGCAGCACATAGCGGTCCCTGCAGGGGAAGATCACCGGGCATTCCCACATATCGCTTCCCTGCTCATCCTGGGACATAATTCCCAGGAATTCCCAGGTATAGAGCTCTGCATCCAGTGCGCGGTAGAGGGCGGCGCATCCATGCCCGCGATGAGTTCCGCCAAGGAGCATCATGCACTCCCCGTTACGTCGAAACACGAAGGGATCGCGCCATTCCAGGATCTTCATGTCGCCGTGGACAGACTGGTCAATCACGGGATTCTCATAGACCTTGACCCAGTCATCCAGGTCCATGCTGCCCACCGCCGCCCATTGCTGGGCCCCGGTCTGTGCATTGCGCTCCCCCTCTCCTACACTGGTGTAGAAGATCATCGGGGTCCCGTCATCACGGACCACCGTGCAGCCGGAGAAGCAGTGCAGCTCCCCCTCCTCTCTGCTCGGGTACAAGGCCAGGGGGCGGTGCTGCCAGTTGACCAGATCCCGGCTGACCGAATGAGCCCAGTGAATATTCCCCCATGTAGTATCATCGGGGTTATGCTGGTAGAACAGATGGTACAGACCGTTATGGTATATCGGTCCGTTGGGATCGTTCATCCAGTTCTGATGAGGAAGCATGTGGTATATAGGCCGGTGTTGTTTCTCCATAGTTGCTCTGGGATTATATCACAGGATGGGGGCCTCTTTAAAGAGAGGCTCAGCCTCTATTGACCAGCACCTTGCAAGGAACCTATACTGAATCATGGGACTGCTTGGAATCAACGTTACGCTGCACATTCTCTCATTTGCCCTGGCGGTTGCGGTGCTCTGCATGGCCGTGCTGTTTCACATTCGAAAAAACTATCCCTGGACAAAGTATTATCTGACCTTCCATTCAGCACTTCTGCTGATCCTGGTGCTGAACTTTATCAGGATGTTTGTATCAGCCATGGTGACATTCCAGCCCCAGTGGCTTTTTGCTCTGTTTCTCATTTTGCTTTACGGCAGTCTTTCGTTTCTTATCATCTTTGTTCCCTATTTCACCACCTGGATGATCGCCCATCCGTGGAGAAATCCCTACAAGGTCGTGTTTATCTCCGCAAGCACCCTCTTTTTCCTCTTCTCCCTGGCAAGCATCTTTCTCTATGACGGTCTGTGGATCCAGATTGTACTGGTGACCATCTTCTTCGGCGTCCTGATATTCTGCATCGGCGTCCTGATAAAAAACCTGAAAACCATTGAGAACCGTGACGTAAGGCGCATCAGCAAGGCGTATGTTATCCTGTCGCTGGTGATGATACCCTTTATGATCACAGATACCTTCTTTACTCTTCCCCCGGGGGTCATAACCTTCCCCGTCTATATGTTCTGGCTTTCCATGGTCATTTTCATCTATCTTGTGAACTATTTCCTTCATATCCCAGAAGCGCCTGACGACGTGATTGACCCGCTTCAGCTGAAGAAATTTCACATCACAGGAAGGGAGCGGGAAATTATTGAACTCATCAGGCAGGGAATGACCACCAAGGAGATCGGAGAGAAGCTGTTTATTTCACCCTATACGGTGAACAATCACATTGCCAACATCTACGAAAAAACCGGTGTGAGAAGCCGTATAGACCTGCTGAACCTGATGAAGCCGGTATTCTGACCTATGATATCTCCGTATGGGCCGACAGGAGAGAGCAGATCATCCGTGAAACCTCCAGCCGAAGAATCTGATGGTGTTTCGCCTTCTGAAGCACCGGTACACCGGTCTCCCCCTCGCACTCGGGTGGTTCATCTCCTCCAGGGAAAATACCCTGCTCGGCGGAAAATCCCGGTTTCACCAGATCTATGGAGGCATCAATGGTGCCTTGGTCATTCATCCAGGACCTGAGAATTCGTGATGCGGGTATTCTCCGGTCTCCGGTGAGTGCTATTATCGAGATAGTGTCAGAGAAGCTGCGCATTGCTTCCTCAAGGTCCTTTCTGTCGGGAATCTTTTCTTCGCTGCAGGAGAGTGCATCCCCCCCGAAAAGGGAAACCAGCTTCATCTGCCGGGGAAGGATCGAGTTCACCCGTGACCTGTCCCTGATCAGCAGAAGCAGACCTTCATAGAAGGTCCTCAAGCTGCACACCATTACCAGTGGACCGCTTCTCAGCATTGACGGGATGATATGCTCCATCTTCTCCACGTTGCGGTAGAGCCTGGGCAGCTTTCCGGCCCTTTTCCCTCCGCCTGGCGGCAGGGGCAGCACAAACACCGGGACCTGCTTCTCCTCCATGATATGCAGAGGCCAAAGCAGCATTTCCGGAGTGCACTGGGTATAGGAAGCAGCTTCAAGGGTATACAGATATGTTGGGGAGTTCTTTTCCCAGCGGTATCCCTTGGGGGAAAGCAGTACAAAGGGCAGCTCCCCAGTGAAAATATCTGCGCAGACCTGCCTGGGCAGGGCTCCGTTCCCGCTGAGATATGAGCTGATCATTTCTGCACGGATATAGAGGTCCTCCTGGCGTGCAAAGGATGAAGCAGATGCTTCAGAAGCCGGTACATGTATATGAAGTGTTACCATATCGGGACATTCCTTCCTTAAATGAATAATAATTTATTTTTACATATTTGCCAATAAATGTCAAAATAAATTATTCGGTTTTACCCGGTTTTTCTTCAATTTTCAGGAATACTGCCAGGAAAGAACTGAGGCAGGTGACAGCCCCTGCTGCAATGAATCCGATTCTGAAGGATGCATGCTCCCCCATGTATCCGATGAAGGCAGGTATTGCCCCAGTTCCCAGAAATGATGCAAGAGGAAGCAGCATGGAAAAGGCCACATTTCTGGTCCGTGAAGGGCCGATGAGGGATACTGCGGCGATCCCCGCAGGAAAGAAAAGCGCACCCGCTGCCGGCTGAAGGAATATCATAATGATCAGGGGGATGCCCTCCAGGAGCCCGACGAGAACAATTGATGCCCCCGCCAGGAATATGGTGATGCCGATTCCTCTTCTGATCCCGATGCTGTCTATCACCAGCCCTGCACTCATCAGTGCGGCAATAGGCACCACCCGTGATATCCCGAAGATGGTATTCGCCTGAGAAAGGGTGAATCCCCCTTCTGTAACCAGATAGGAGGGAATCAGCAGGTAGACTCCCTGGATGCTGGAGAGACCGAGTCCGAAGAGCAGAATCATGATCCAGAATGCCGGAAGGTGTATCAGGGCAGCTATGTGAGTTATTTTCGGCGGTTCGCCCCTGTTGTTTCCCACCCTGATCAGCCGCATGCTCAGGAGGGTGAGCACCATCATCAGCACCCCTGCACTGACAATTATTACCCGCCAGTCTCCATAGGGGAGCAGTGCCGCCGCATAAAGCGGCACGGCGAGCATCGCCAGATGGGGACCTAGTTCATTGACCGCCAGTGCCTTCTGCCAGTCGCCTCGCTTAATCATCTCGGTGATCATGGATATGCTGGAGGGTGGAAACAGCCCTGCTCCGCACCCGATGATAACCAGGCCCAGATGGACCATCGGCAGTCCTGGGGCAAACCCGATCACCAGCAGTCCGAAGGAAGCTAGAAAAGAGGAGAGAAAGATGGTCCTCCGGTGCATCAGTGCATGGGATACAAACCCCGAAAGAATGATGGTGAGGGCATACCCGGCACTGATATAGAGAAAAAACCGGGATGAAGCTGCATGGGAGATGGAAAATTCCTCTTCCATTGGAAGAAGCAGAGGAGAGAGCACTGAACGTGCAAAAATATTGAAGAAAAACAGCCCCACAATGAGCAGCAATGGAACCAGACGATCCCCGATGCCTGCCGGAACTGTGTATTCATCTGAACTTTGCATACCTATCCTGCTTCACGAAGATGCAGGAAGTGTAGCAGGAGCTTGAGCTGTTGTCCAGCTTACAGAGCTGACATATAAAAGGTAATGGTATCCGTATAGGTGCCCTCTGCTGGAACATGGGAGTACTGCGGGATTTCCACAAACATGGTACGGTTAATTTCTCTCGGGTGATTTGTATTTTTTTCAATCCAGATCTGCGTAGTACCAGCTTGATAAATCTTTTCCCCTGCAGGATAGGTAGTATTTCCGCCTGTCTGTGCTTCCCATTCCAGCTTTACCCGGTAGGAGATTCCTTCTCCTGCTCCTCCGGGCCCAACCAGCTTGTATGAGTTGGCAGAGGTAATTCCAACCTTCCAGGGCCTTAGCTGCCCTCCTTGGATCACCCCTTCTCTGGTCGTGGCAACCTCGATCCAATCGCTTGTCGTTTCCCTATAAGCATCAAGATCACCTATGACCCCAAGGGTTCCGGTTGAGGGATCATAGACCTCAAAATACAATTGAGAATCTAATATAGGAATGATCACATTTGAAGATATCTGGAGAGAGGTATTGTTGGCGTAAATAAACATAGGTACTGCTAAGAGCAATACAACTAATTGTGTTATTACTAGTAGTTTTCGTTTCATAACTTTTTTCCCTAATACTTTTTTCTATATACTTACCACCAAGATACACCTTCCTATGACGTAAGTAAAGAGGCAATGCGCAGATTTTTGCGTTTTTTCTCTGGTATTCAGTTCTGTAAATTACTATTCTGGTAAAGATTTAGCAGCTTAGGTCTTTACATATTTCAAAAACCCCTGCATGATGCCTTG
>PWNW01000015.1 GCA_003557605.1 Spirochaetaceae bacterium | reverse complement strand
GGTCATGCTGCGGTTTTTTATATCAACCGGTGTAGATATCAGGTTGTTGTTTTTGAAGTCCAGCTCAAAGATGTTTTTTGCGTGATGCCACCGTTTCGGCCCGGCTGTACAGAAGAATGACTGCCACTGGGATTCACAGATATCACCTATGCTGACAGTTCGTGTCATGCCGGTTCCGAAGATGAAACCGTTCTCCATTGAATAGGCATATACGGATTCAACAGCAGCATGATACAGACTCAATGAATACAAGTACCTGATGATGTTCTGGTTTGTTAGGTACCAGGCATGAATATCGGTCGTGGGGGACTGGGTCATCCAGGTCTTCAGGTCATTGTTCAAGTTAGCGTTCGCTCCCAGAATATCCAGGCTCTCAAGAACAATGTCGATATTGTTTGCAATATTGGTAAGATTGTTTATATGGGCACTGCTTGTCTGATGCCTGATTATGTGCGAAGCCCTCTGGTACATGAGCAGACTTACTGCCAGCACCATTGCTGCCATGCAGGCTAAAAAAACAATGAGTTTTGACCTAATGCTGAAGGAGCTGTGTATAAATCTTTTCATTCACTCTCAAGTATACCACACATCTGCCTGCAGAAAGGGTTCTGCAGGGTGCCAAGCTGAGATACCGGCGGTCACGACGGGACAGCTCAATTGCACAAGGCGCTGGTATTTCCTATGGGGGGAACTCCTAACCGCACAGCATAGTCACCCACTAAGAGACGGTAGGGGGCTTCATCTTCTTCAATTTCGGGAAAGCGGCCTGCTGATTCGAAAAACCGATTGTCCCCGGCATCA
This sequence comes from Spirochaetaceae bacterium, assembly GCA_003557605.1. Classification (GTDB taxonomy): domain Bacteria; phylum Spirochaetota; class Spirochaetia; order PWKH01; family PWKH01; genus PWKH01. Next base: position 1,800 of record PWNW01000015.1, on the reverse strand, counting down.
TCGTTTACCATGCTTACTTCCCCGGCAAGCACCGTTCCGGTCCCGCTCTCTGCATAAAACCGGTGATACATTCCCTGTTCAAGGGACATGCTCATTCCCGGCTTCAGAATGCATGGCTCTCCGGCATTGAACTTTTTTGTGATGCCGTCAATTGAAACCGTCACCGGCTCCTGAGACCGCTGTTCTTCATCTGTGCTTAAGTACAGTTCAAACACCAGATTCCCGCCTCCGCGATTGATAATGTCCTCCATTTTGTGATAATGAAAATGCAGGGGAGTCTCCTGATTCTCATCAACCACCATGATTTTTTCTGCGTATTCCTTTTTTGTTTTTCCAAGGACGCCGTTGCGAAGGGTAATGAGGACCAGGCCTTTCTCTGAAAACCTGCTGCTTCCGAAGTCTGTAATATCCCATCCCAAACCGGCTGCAAAGATTTCATGGCAGGCATGTTTATTTTCCATCCAGTCACTTTCTGTCCATGATGCCCAGACGGGCAGGGCAAAATTCATTTCAGCAATAAAATTCTCAGCATTCCTAATAATGTCATTAATCTCACTTCGTTTCACAAAGAGCACTCCTGTACAGTGATTGATGTGCTGCTGAACAGCGGTTATCAATACCAGTATTACAAGGTATCAGCAGACTATACAATACCCTAGCTGAAAACTGTTTTCTCTTCCAGAACAGTTTCTTACGCTCTTTTCATGCTCCGGTGAAAGCTGCCGAATCATTTCACCTTAGGCTCTTAAGGCTTTCAGCTTCTGCAGAAGAAAACTTGACACTTGTCTTCATTCAAGAGATATAAAATACGTAGGAAATGAAAGGCTATTTTCCTGCGTTACCGAGGGGAATCCAAAATATTTTCAGAATACCCGGCGGACCTTGAAACTGCTGCCGTTAGGCAGTGAAAAAGAACAGGTGAATAATGCCGTAGGCAATTACCACAGTGCAAATGATGATGATGAGTATAGGAAACAGCACCTGGGCAGCGGCAATGAGCCATGCAAAGGTATCTGAGCGTTTTTTTTCCGGCTTCTTCTTAAATACACGCATAATGCATCAGGGAACCGGATGTACCAGGTGGCACGCCACCTCCGTGCCGTTTTCGGTACCCTTAAGTTCCGGTGTTACGGTACGGCATTGGTCCATCACATAGGGACAGCGGGTATGGAATGGACATCCTGCAGGGGGGTTGGCCGGACTGGGCACATCGCCTTTGAGGATGATCCGCTTCTTTTTTATTGACGGGTCGCTTACTGGTATTGCAGAAAGCAGCGCCTGACTGTAGGGATGCAGGGGCTCTTTGTAGAACTGTCTCTTTGGCGCCAGTTCTACGAGCTTGCCCAGGTACATAACTCCTACCCGGTCGGCCATGTGCCGTACCACACTCAAATCGTGGCTGATGAACAGGTAGGTGAGGTTGAAGTTGTCCTGCAGGTCTTCAAGCAGATTGATGATCTGGCTCTGTATGCTTACATCCAGTGCAGATATGGGTTCATCCGCAACGATAAACTGCGGGTCAAGTGCAAGGGCACGAGCTATGACGACACGCTGCCGCTGTCCCCCGGAAAATTCATGGGGGTATCTCCAGCTGTGATATGATTCAAGTCCGCAGCGTACGAGCACTTCATCAACCTTTTCTCTGATCTCTTTGTTTGATGAAGCGATCTTATGGACTTTTATAATTTCTCCAATGGAAGAACCGACGGTCATTCTGGGATTCAAGGCACTGTAGGGGTCCTGGAAAACAATCTGCATGGATTTACGCAGTTTCCGCATTCTCTCCCTTGTTGCTCCCAG
>PWNW01000341.1 GCA_003557605.1 Spirochaetaceae bacterium | reverse complement strand
GCCCTGCGTGATATCTTCTGAAGCTCCTTCACCATATCCCGGGGCAGCACCGGTTCGGCAGGAAGTCTTCTGCTGAGAATTTCCTTGAGACGTTCATGGGCCCTTTCGGAGACGGTCTTCGCAGATGAATCCGACCAGGCATCATAAAACGAGTTGGTAAACATCCCCTTCCCTCTCCACACCTGATCCCTCATATGGGTCACGGTATGCTCCCGGGAAAAGAAATCTCCACCAATGCCCGCTTCACGGATTTCATCAAAAGCCAAGGTTTCCTGGTTCACCTCGAAGGAGGTGAGCATCCTCTCCAGATAGCTGAGACATTCATCCTGGATAATCACCTTTTCAAGACTGTGCCCTACCCCGCTGCCGATGGAGCCGATGGTTCCGAATCCCATGAACCCCAGCATGTCCCACCCTGCAGCCAGGGCATAGGATGCGGTTGCCGCCTCCTGGAACCCTGCCATGTAGTCAAGGGTATTGGAATCATTGAGCATCACATTTCCGCAGACGAACATCCCCAGACGCTTTGCCAGCTGGGCCGCTGCGCAGGCAAGCAGGGCCTGCTCCGGGGCCCCGTACTGCACCTGCATCGTTGCCAGGTCCATGGAGTGACAGTGGCAGCTGTAGATGACCGGCTGTCCGGGACTGCACAGGTACAGAAGCACCAGTCCGTGAAGAATCTCAGCATGGTGAAGCGACAGAGTACCTGCAAGGGTTACCGGACCGCTTCCACCCATGGTGACCATGGGCCCAAGAAACACCGGCTGCTTGGACCGGGACAGCTTCAAAATGATCTCCAGGGTATGGGGTGCGTACTGGAGCGGAGAAATGGGCTCGGCAAAATAGCTCAGAAGCCTGCGCTCAGCCAGCTCTTTTTCCCCTCCGGCAATTACCTGGGCCATCTCAATGATATAGTCGGCACTCTCGGACGAATAGATCCAAGCCGATACCGGCTTCTGGGAATAGGTGAACAGCAGCTCATAGCAGTGAACATCCGCCCACCGCTGATCGATTTCCGAAGGAAGACAGTAGGCCGTTGCCAGCCTCACATGATCCAGTTCATTGGCAACCGCAATTCCTTTGAGAGTATCCTCGGAGGTTCCCCTCCGCTTTGTCGAGGTGATCACCTCCACGATATCAGGGGTGGTGTCCATGGACAGCTGCAGTGATGCACTGTCCCTGGCAATCGGAGGCCCCTCATCCGGAGGAGAAAAACGAAAATCCTTCTGAAGATGCTCAAGGGCCTCCTCCACCAGTTCCGGGGGAATCCGGACCGTCTCCGATGTCCTGTCAACTCTGGCTCCTGCATCGGCAAACCGGTCAAGCACCGCCCTGCTGGGCATTTTCACCCCGACCTCAGAGAGAATCTTCAGCGAGCTGCTGTGGACCATCTCCACTTCACCGTCGGTAAGCACCTTCAGCAATGAGGGCTGTTTCCGTATCTTATTCATAGGTTTTTCTTCCATGCCTGCCAGCTGCACCTGCCGGTGCACTCACCGGTTTCCGAATCTCTTTCGATATGCCACTTCATTTCAAATCCATGTTTCTCAGCAACGGGAACATAGAGTGCGGGACAATGGCCGCAGTAATCATCATAGAGGATGCTTCCGGCTTCCTTCACCCGGGAAGTGGAAGGGCACGATCGCATCCGTGCGGTGAATACACCGTCCTGTATTGAAGCAGTAAACACCGCCTCCTCCTGCACCAGAGTTCCGGTCTCCCCGCCCCAGTATTCAAGCATTCCTTCCAGGCCCTTCTCCTCCACCAGGCCGCTGAGCTGTCGGCAGAACTGTTCTGAAATCCTCTGCCAGAGGCTGTGCACCTGCTCCTTCCCCCAGGTCTGATCAACATAGGTAAATGTTTCGTTGTATATCTCAATGAAATCACTGCGGAACATCATCGCCTCCCTTCCGAAACACCCACCGGCAGCACCGGTCAGGGGAGCCCCAGGTAATTTCAAGAGAGAATCCTCCCCGTGCCGCCAGAAGGGGCAGCACTGCGGCGTCCATACGGCAGCCCAGAGGCGCTTTATCACGGATGGGGTTCTGCTGTGAGAAATCCAGGTGGGGACAACGGATCACATCAATGACTGCTTCTGAGGAACCGATGATAAGCTGGTGCTCAAACCCCTCCTCCCGGGCAAGCGGGGAGAACCATTCATGAAGACCGTCATACCCATGATCCTGCAGAAACTGAGGGACATGGCTGCAGCAGTTTTCGCCGATATGCTTCCAGTATCCCTCAAGCTCCTGCTCTCCAAAGCTCTCTTCCACCCAGCTGGAGACAATGTCATAGAGCCCGTAGAACTCCATCAACGTTCCCATACATTATCTACTCCCATCCCCGGGTAAAGCCTCGGGGGCCGTTGATTATTCCGATGCGGGACCTGAGGTCTCCGCACGCTTTTTCAAATGCATCCAGCTGTCTCCTGTACCGGCTGCATGCATCCTCATATGCATTCATGCCCGCCACCGTGGCCAGTTCAAGAGGGTCACTGCGCAGGTCATAGGCCTCGTCGGAAAAGTCGGGATCACGTATATAGGACATATCTGCATCTCTGATGCT
>PWNW01000145.1 GCA_003557605.1 Spirochaetaceae bacterium | reverse complement strand
GCATACTGGTTCCATATAGCCGTGGTGCACCCGTGATGTGCGGAAGGTGGTCTCAAACTGGTGGTCAGAGTCATTTACCGCTTTGAGTACCTCTTCTTCCGGGCAGCTGCCGTAGGCAAGATATCCTCCGCAGACATTTGTACCTTCAACACCGAAGGGGTTTGCCTGGGGTGAGTCCGAGTCAATGGCCTGCTCAAGGGTAATGGATGAAGGAAGCTGTTTATAGGTTACTTTAATAAGCTTTACCGCCTGTGCGGCGATGAAGGGATCATCTGCTGCAACAGCCGCTATACGGTCTCCGACAAACCGAACGGTTGAGTCGAATATGTACTCCGTCTGGGGCATATCGCTTTTGCTGGTATCCAGGTAGAAGCGTGCGGCACTGTTGTACAGATGCCTCGGAGAATTGCCTGCATGGACCACAGCTCTGACGCCAGGAAGCTTTTCCGCCTCCGAAGTGTCTATATCTACTATTTCCGCATGGGCATAGGGGGAAAACAATATCTTTCCATGCAGCATATTGGGAAGTCGGATGTCGTCAATATACTGTATATCTCCGGTTGCCTTTGCTTCTGACTCACGGTTCGGCATCCCCTTTCCTACATAGGTATAAGCAGTATTTGAAGTTTTGCTATGCTTCATTTCGTACCTCCGAAAGAAATTCTGACTCTTCCTGTATCTTCCTGATTCTTTGTGAGGCAAGCTCAACTGCCTTTACAATGTTGACATATCCTGTGCATCGGCACAGGTTTTTTGAAAATGCATTCCTGATTTCCTGTTCTGTTGGATGAACAGTGGATGCCAGCAGGGCAGTTCCGGTTATGATCATTCCGGGGGTGCAGAATCCGCACTGCACCGCCCCTGCGTCGATAAATGACTGCTGAATAATACTCAGACGTCCGGCTTGCTCTATTCCCTCGATGGTGACAATGGAACATCCCTCTGCTTTGAAGGCAGGAATGATGCAGGACGGTTTGGGTTCACCGTCGATAAGGACTCTGCATGACCCGCAGTCACCGGTGCCGCATCCATATTTTGTCCCAGTAAGCCCAAGCACATCGCGCAGCAGGTACAGCAGGGTCCATGACCGTTCAGCAGCAGCTGTTTTTGGCTCTCCGTTCAATGTGAATGAAATGGTTCGGGAGGATTCTTCCTTCATAGGTGCTCCTTTTTCAGTAATGCAAACATGTACATACAACATATCTATTGTAGGTTCATATGTGCAGATCGTCAAGCGTTGAAGATACAATCAAAGTAACCTTATATTCTGTTAATAATAATAAATATGCTTGGTAAGATATGTTTGACAAATAAGCATGTGTATGGTATTGTTGCACACTGCATGTATGTACAAGTATGGAGGTACGGTCAATGCTACAGACTTCGATCTGCGGAATCACCCTGAACAGCCCGTTTATTCTCGGATCCGGCCCGCTGAGCTATGGCGCCAAAGGCATGATCAGGGCCGCCAGAGCAGGAGCAGGTGCGGTGGTGACAAAAACCATACGTGATACTCCAGCGGAAAATCCCTTTCCCCATATGGTTTCAGCAGGGACCGGCACCATGATCAATGCAGAAAAATGGAGCGACTTTCCCGGTGAGCAGTGGATTGAAAAGGAGATCCCTGAAGCAAAGCGTGCTGGGGTGACGGTGATTGCCAGCATAGGCCATACGGAGGCAGAAGTTCTTCACTGGGCGGGCAAGGCTGACCGTGCCGGGGCTGATATGATCGAGCTTGTGTCATACAGCGAACCCGATATGATTCCGATGGTCGCAGCGGCAAGGAAGCTTACGGACAAGCCCATACTGGTGAAGCTCAGTCCCAACTGGAGAGATCCTCTTACATGCGCTAAGAAGTCTATTGAACTAGGTGCTGACGGTCTTACTGCCATGGATTCTGTGGGGCCTGTTCTGAGAATAGATATCAGGACCGGCAAACCCCTTGTGGGAGGTCCCTTCGGGCACGGGTGGCTCACCGGAGGCGCCATCAAGCCGATAGTGCTTCGCCATATTGCTGAACTTGCTGCACAAACCGATAAGCCGATTATCGGGCTTGGAGGGGTGATGAATCCTGAGGACTCAGTTGAGATGCTTATGGCGGGTGCTCATGCAGTAGGGATCTGTACAGCACCTATTATGAAGGGGATCTCATATATCGGGAAACTGTGCACAGGACTGGAGACTCTGATGAAGGAGCTTGGGGCATCACAGGTGTCTGAACTGACTGGGATGGCCCTGCCTTTTCTGACCGGCCAGGAGAATACCAAGGCGTTCTCATTTACATTTGCTGCATCAAAGTGCCGCACATGCATGCGATGTGTTACGGTATGCCCCTATGAGTCACGGACTCTTGATGCTGAAACTATGAACATGGAACTGGACCATGGGACATGCAGGTACTGCGGAATGTGTGCATCGGTATGTCCGACCAAGGCGTTAACAATAATGACCAGCTGAATGGTCATTACTTGATAGATTACACATATGGAGGGATAAAAAGGAATGTACAGCTCATTGAAGGGCAAGCATCTGCTTGCTACACAGGATTGGACGGTTGAAGAGATTGAGCGGCTGCTGGCCGTAGCATCGAGATTGAAGGAGGAGCGGAATCTTGGAATCCCCCATTATGACCTGCTCCGTGCAAAAACGTTTTTTATGCTGTTTTTCGAAGAGAGCACCAGGACGAGAAATGCCTTCGAGGCTGGAATACACCAGCTCGGCGGACATGCCCATTTTCTTACCCCGAAGGCAACCCAGATTGATCACGGTGAAACTGCAAAGGATACAATAAAGGTACTTTCCCGCTACGGAGAGGGGATCGGTGTCCGCAAGACCTTTGGTGTCGGCCATGCCTATATGGGGGAGCTGGCAAAGCATTCATCAATTCCCGTTGTGAACATGCAGTGTGAGGACTTCCATCCTACCCAGGTGCTGGCGGATTTGATGACTATTAAAGAAAAATTTCAGAACAACCTGAAGAACAAGAAGATTGTTGTTTCCTGGACTTCAGCTCCCAACTACATCAGGCCGCTTTCCATGGCCCATTCATTAGTTCTTTGCATGCCCAGATTCGGCCTTGACGTGACCCTGGCTCATCCGCCTGAGTTCAAGCTGAAACCTGAGGTTATGGAGCAGGCCAAGAAGAATGCTGAGCTTGCGGGCGGGAAATTTGAGGTTGCCGACAGCATGGAAGAGGCCTGCAAAGGAGCTGATATTGTCTATGCAAAAGGCTGGGGTCCGATCATGCATACCGAAGATGAGGCAGAAGGTATTTCAATTATTGATACATACCGGAAAAACGGCAGCATGGACTGGGTAGTTGACAAAAGAAAGATGGATTTGACCAACCCCGGGTCTATTTATATGCACTGCATGCCCTTCGACAGGGACATTGAGGTTACCAGCGAAGTAGTTGACGGACCGCACTCCGTGGTCTACGACGAAGCTGAGAACCGTCTCCACATTATGAAAGCAATTATGGCTGCAACCATGGCAGGCCTGTAAGATGTAACATACCTCCTTTGAATTTGCTTTGATGTCCAGGTATTCCTGCCGGATGCCTGGGCATCTCTTGTTTTCAAGACACAGCTGGTATTGACAGCTGTAGCGAAGGCGCATAATAATGCAGCACAAAGTAATTCCAGGAATAACTGCATGAAAAAACAGAAAGTACCGAGGTATATGCTCGCTAAGCAGTATCTGCTTGAGCAGATAAGACGAATGACTCCAGGGGACAACAAGCTGGAATCAGAGCATACTCTTACCGATAAGCTCGGCATGAGCAGAGAGACGATCCGAAAAGCGATGGGGTCCCTGATTCAGGAAGGAGTGATTACCCGTCGGCACGGGAAGGGCAACTTTGGTCATCCTGCCTTGAGCAATCTCCCAATGAGAATAGATTTAAACAGTAATTTCCGCAGGCTGCTTTCTGAGGGAGGATACCATGTCATGTCAAAACAGTCTGAGCCGGTAATCCGGGAAGCATCACTGCAGATGCTGCACCGCATGCCCGAGGCCAGGGGAAAACTGGTGGTTGCCTTTATGCTGAATTTCTATGGGAGCAGCCGTCTTGCCATTGCTGCTGAAGCGGAACTGCTTCAGGATATTGTGAAAAAAATGCCTGAAAGCGGAGAGTACCAGCAGGATATGGGAGAATTTCTTGATGAGCACTGCACCACCGAAAGCAATCATACGACTGCGTGGCTTCAGGCAGAATGCCGACAAGATATTTCGCAGCGTTTCGGTATTTCCAAGGAGTCTCCTCTGCTGTGCTGGGAAGAGGTCTACTACAATCTCTTTGATGAAAAGATGGGATATATTAAAATCTATTTCAATCCGGAGATTATGGATCTTTCGATGATGCTGAAATTCTAGTGTTCCATCAGCTCATATGCTCTACGGATTTCTCCAGGTTCAAAGTCACTGTTCTGCCAGATCCTGTTGAGCTCCTCGGCATGCTGAACGAGCAGATCTATATCAAAGGATGGTACCTGGGGCCATTCATTGAAGCATGCGGGAGTCTTTATTTTCCGGTACCACTGCTTCAGCCCGTGAATCACGGAATCGGGGCGAACATCTTCAAGTTCCAGGACCCTTCTGCCGAAAACAGCCAGCCGATCGGCATACTTCTCTCTTCTTAAGGTGAGATATGCAGGAATAGTAATGGAGAGCCCTGCGCCATGGGGGAGATCATACAACCCGCTTAAGGGATGCTCAAGGGTGTGGCAGGGAATTCTTGCCCCCTCCCATCCTGCAGAGGCCAGTCCGTTCCAGGCCAGCGAGGCAGCCCACATTAAAGATGAGCGTGCATGAAAATTCCTCGGATCATCCAGAATCTTATCCATGCTCTGCTTTGAAGCGCTCATCAGACCGAGGGAAAGTTCTTCCTGCACAGGTGAAAAGGGGTCGGTCCTGGTAAAAAAGCCTTCAAGCACATGGGACATAATATCTGCAGCAGCATAGGCGGTCTGATGGAGGGGGATATCTAAAGTAACAGAAGGATCAAGAAGAGCGACCTCGGGCACCAGGACCTGAGAGCGGGTGCTGAATTTTTCCTTTGTTTCATCATTGATCATCACCGATGCCCCGTTCATTTCACTGGAGGTTGCGGGCATGGTCATGACGGCAATAATCGGCAGAGCCTGTTGGGCTGTCTTCTTTCTGAGGTAATACTGCCACAGTTCTTCTGTTGATGACGTGTAATATGCGAGGGCAATGCATTTTGCCTCATCAACCACACTTCCTCCGCCGACTGCAATGATGACATCAGCTTGGAACTCCCGGGCAGCCTGGGCTCCGCTGACAGCATGGGATATTACCGGGTTCGGGACTGCTCCGGGATGCTCCTTCAGGGATATTCCATGTTCAATACATGACTGAACGACCGTATCATAGATGCCGTTTTTTTTGATGCTTCCTTGGCCGTACAGAAAGAGGGCCCGTTTCCCGAAGGCTGATGCTTCACGGCCCACTGATGAAATGACCCCCTGTCCAAATTCTACACGGGTTTTCAGATGAAGGGAAAACCGGTTCATACACTGCCTCTTTTGTTTTTGCTCTGAGAAAACTATACCATAAACAGGTTTTCCTGCCAACAAAGCACTCACTTCCTAACGGCAATTCCATATACTGAGACTCGTTTGCCAAGAGCACCTTCTTGTGTATCTGGAATTCCTTGCTGAACTGCACTGTTTGATGATACTGTGGTGCAAGACTGAATGAATAAGGAATAAAAAACCATGCGCAAGATTCATTTTGAGAGAAATATTATTAAGCACCCTGCAGGATCATGTCTGGTCAGCTTTGGAGACACCAAGGTCCTGTGCACCTCAAGCATAAGTGAAGATGTGCCTCCTTTTCTTAGGGATACCGGAAAAGGATGGCTGACAGCTGAATATGCCATGCTTCCCGGCAGTACCGGCGGAAGAAGGAAACAGCGGGAGATTTACAAGCGGGACGGAAGAAGCATCGAAATCCAGCGGTTAATCGGCAGATCCCTGAGAAGTGCAGTCCATCTTGATATGCTTGGTCCCTGTTCCATCACCATAGACTGTGATGTGCTCCAGGCTGACGGAGGAACTAGAACTGCAGCAATTTCCGGCGGTTGGGTAGTGCTCTATGACGCTCTAAAAGTGCTTGCTGAAATGCAGGATGCTGAAGGCCCTTCACGGTATCTCAGGGGACAGGTTGCCGCAGTCAGCGCAGGGATCGTTGACGGCGAGATCATCTGTGATCTTGATTATGCTCATGACTCCCGTGCCCAGGTTGATATGAATGTGGTGATGAGGGATGAAGCACTTGTTGAGGTTCAGGGAACCGGTGAGACCGATGTGTTCACCAGAAACCAGCTTGATATGATGCTGGATGCCGCTCAGCGGGGAATTAATGAGATCTATCAGCATCAGAGGAAGGTGCTTCATTTGTAAGTGTATGTGACATACGTCACATACATCCCGGACAGTCCTTGGTATGCTCCCAGTAAAACAATTATGGGAGTAAGCATGAAAAAAACACACACATCATATCAGGGATTTCGTACCAGTATCCAGCTGCTGTGGCTTACTGCGTTTATCGTTCTGCTGGTGCAGGGGCAGCCGCAGCTGTGGCTAGCGGGGTTTATTGTCACCGGAGCTGCAGCGTCCTTCCTCTTCGGTCGGGTTTTCTGCGGCTGGATCTGTCCTATGGGAACACTGCTGAGATTCCAGACCTGGATTTTCAGAACCCTGAAGATACCGCGCCGCAAGCTCCAGAAATCTGCTGCCGGCGACTGGATGAGATGGATCATGTTGCTGGTGTTTTTAGGAATTCTGGTGTTCTCCCGGCAGCGGGGTATGCAGATTCCGCTGCTGCCTGGTATGACAGCTTTTGCGGTATTGGTCTCATGCTTCTTTCATGAATCCTTCTGGCATAGAAAGCTCTGTCCCTTTGGCGCTCTGCTTTCAGTCTCTTCACGACGTGCATGGAAGAACATACATATTCACAAGGAAGGATGCATGCGATGCGGGAAATGCCAACGTGTCTGTCCCTCAGAAAGTATTGATACCGATAGCGATAAACTGAGGTATAATACAAATAAGGAATGCCTCGTCTGCAGGTCCTGCATAGGGGCATGTCCCACGGGAACGATAGCATATGGAACGGAAGCCGGTTCAGACAGCGGAAACAGTACATAATCTGAAGTATCTTTTGCAGAGACACCCATTGTTTCAGGATCTCAGTGATGAAGCTCTTGTTGAGGTGTGCTCCAAGGCAGCGGTTGTTTCACTGCTGCCCGGGGAAGTGCTGTACACTCCCCATGACCGGTGCCGGCATGTCAGTTTTATTGTTTCCGGCTCCTTGGATATTCTCAGAACCATGGCTGACCGGCAGGATATTATCATGAGAAAAGTTTTTGCCGGAGAAACCCTTGGGGAAGTAACTGCGTTGTCCGGTTCTCTTTACCCGGGATGGATTGTCTCCCCGAAAAAGTCCCAGATACTTGAGATACCAGTGGAGTATATGCTTGATCTCTGCAGGGACCGTCAGTTTCTGACAAGCTTCCTTAAGAACATTTCAAGAAAGGTGCTGCATCTGACCGAAAAGATTGATCTTCTTTCCGGAGGGAGTTTGGAGCAGCGGGTACGGCGATATCTGCTGAAGCTCTATGAGACGCAGCAGTCGGATCACCTTGTACTGACATCTCCCCGATCGGATCTCGGAAATGAGTTCGGCTGTTCCCGCGAAACCCTGTCACGGCTCTTTTCGAAGCTGGAGAAGCAGGGTATCATTACGCAAACAAGTCGGTCAGTCACTATCCTTCAGCATGACTGGCTTTTTGAGGAGATGTAATGTGGTAACAGCTGACATGCAGACAGGAACGTCAGTTCTGAGTACAGAGGGAATTCAGGTGGTGTCTCTCCTTGCTGTTCCAGGGGCTGAGCTTGTTGAGATCATTCTTGAAGAAGGTGCTTTCATAGGAAAGCACTCCATGCCGATGGATGTTGTTTTCTATGTCAAGAAAGGAGCATGCACCATCACGGTTGGAGACGATACGCAGCTCATTCCATCCGGAACAGCAGTGCTGAGTCCTGCAGGGATCCCCAAATCAATTGGACATGCTGAGGGAATTACTGCTGAAGTGCTTGTAATAAAAGTGCTGCAGCATACAGGCGGGAAATAGCATTCCCGCCTGCTGCAAAATGATCAATGGGTATGACCGTGGTCCAGTTCTTCCTGGGTTGCTTCTCTGACATCTTCAATTGAGACGTCAAAATGAAGCGTCTGCCCGGCCAGGGGGTGGTTTGCATCCAAGGTGACCTGGTCATCAGAAACTTCCTTTACCGTCAGAATCTGTGTGCTTCCGTCTTTATTATGGGCTTGGACCTGCATGCCTTCGGTAATCTCGGAGTCACCTTGAAACTGGTCCTTATTAACCTGAACAGTCATTTCTTCTCTATATTCTCCGTAGCCCTCTTCCGGGGAAACGGAGACAGACACTTCGTCGCCCGGATTTTTTCCGATGAGGGCTTGTTCAAGACCTGGAATAATCATCCCTTTTCCGGCAATAAAGGAAAGGGGTTCTCTGCCTTCTGAAGAATCAATGACTGTTCCATCATCGTCTTTTAATGTGTAATTCATGCTGACTACTGTTTTTTCTGCTACCTGCATACTCACCTCGTTAATAATGTTTTTTGATCAATGATGTTCAGCGGGATCAATATCTCTATGATGAACATCCTTTGGAAGATATGTGAAACACGAAGGGATCAAAGACCGTATATAAAAACATACTAAATATATGGAGAGATGAAAAGGGCTGAGTCAAAAAAACACCCCCCTGAAAAAGGGGGGATACTCGTCACTCCCAGTCCAGGAGGCGGTTTTCACCTTCCAGTGACTGAATTTCCGTAATATCCTGAGAAACCTCAATGGTGCCGCGATATGTTCCGGCGTTGTCGAATATGGGATAGTACCGTATATGGACCTTCTTTCCCTGGAGATTAATCCAGAATTCGGCTGAGTCCCGTTCCTTCTTCTTGAAGGAATCCACGATTTTCTCAACGATATGTACGCTTTTCGGGGGGTGGCAGTTTTTTACGTCCCTTCCAATAATTGAAGGAGTTCGGGGAAAGACCCTGTCATCAGAAGCGGTATAGTATCGTACCTGGTCATGCTCATCAACAAAGGTCAGGTCAAAGGGCAGGGCCCTCAGCATCATGTCCAGCTGCTGCTGTGAAAGAAATCCCTCATTCAATGGTATCAGTATCGGTTTATCCATCATGTCCTCCTCTGATGCATTGTATACCTGTTGTGCAGCAGATGGCAATGAATCGGGAGAAATTTCTTCATTCTTGGAGGAAGCAATCCATGCAAGGCCGATTTCCTGCTCTTCTCTGCGGATGCTGTTCCAGTCGCTTTCGGAGAGCTTCTTCATAGAAGTCGGATAGAGGATCTTTTCTTCCATGAAAATCATCTTCTCCATCTTTTTTTTCATCGTTGAAAAGAGGCTCTTAAGCTCCTTTTCCGATGCCTGCTGGTGAACAGATTTGATGAAATCTTTCATGGTTCCTCGTATTTCGTCATGCTTTCCCCACATAACTGTTGTCGGACCGGTGAACCCGACTTGCTCAAGTCTCGGAAACAGCTGGTTTTCCTTACGGATGTAATGCTTCTCGAAATCCCTCAGGTCGTCAGCCAGCTCTGAGAGTGTCTGGTATACTGCATCTGAGGAATTCTTTTTCACCTGTTTCTGTATTTCCTTTATTTGTTTCAGCCTAGTTTCCAGTTCCCGGTTTTCTTTTTTAAAAACCTCTATCGGATGAGACTGCTCCTGGGATGCTTCAATATTCCTGCGGAGTGATTCTTCAAAGACATCAACATGTATCTCACAGAGTTCCTGGATTGACTCCACCGGGAATCCCTCATTGACCAGTGCCTGTTCCATGGATGCAATTTCCTCTGCAGAAAGGTGTTCAAGCAGGTATCGGAACTCCTGCTTCAGATCCGATACCTGTTCTCCGGCATGAACCCGTTTAATTATTTCCTTCAGCTGCTCTTCCCTGCTCTTTTCTGTAAATGCAGAATTCATATGTGTATCTCCTATGGTTTGTAATCATCTATATGGTAGAAGATAGACTAACTGAAAGGAGATGGCTGTTACCTATGTTACAAAATTACACGTTAAGACCTGTTTTGTATCCCCATAATGTTCTGGCGGTACACCAGTTCTATGTCTCCCAGGTCTGTCAGCCAGCTGATATAGGAGCTGAGGGTGCTTCGCGTCAGCACATACTGGATATGATTCATCGTAATACTGTATTGGGTGCAGATCTCTGCAGCTAACTGATCCAGGGTGATGCATCCGCAGCGGTTCACCTGATCCCGAATACAGTCAGCGGTATGATAAACCGCATCCCGGTTAAACTGGACCAGTTCGGTAATATCATGCTCAGGAACTGCGTGACTAGGAACGTAAGGACGGTAAGCGGCTGACTGGAGATGATCAAGGGTCTCGAGATGCT
>PWNW01000245.1 GCA_003557605.1 Spirochaetaceae bacterium | reverse complement strand
TCCTGCTGTGGACGTGAAAGCAGAGGTAAGGAAGCAGTTTTCAGAGCTCAATCTTTCCTCCAAGCCGAAGGCATCAATTGCTGTTGCAGTTGGAAGCAGAGGAATTACCCAACTCTTCGATATCGTCTCTGAAGTCCTCAGATGCATAAAGTCAATGGGCGCTGAACCGTTCATTGTCCCTGCCATGGGCAGCCACGGCAATGCTGATGCTGAAGGGCAGAAAGAGGTGCTGAAGGCATACGGTATTACTGAAAAGGCACTGGGAGTGCCTATTTGCTCATCTCTTGAGGTTGTTGAGCTGGAGAACACAGGACTTGACTGCAAAGTGTATATGGACAGACTTGCATTTCATGCCGATGGAATAATCCTGGTGAACCGAGTTAAACCCCACACGGACTATCACGGATTTCCAGAAAGCGGTCTGCTGAAGATGTCGGTCATAGGTCTTGGAAACCATGCTCAGGCCATGGAGATTCATAAATTCGGAGTCTCCGGGCTGAAGACCCGCATTCTTCCGGCGGCACAGCACATCCTTTCCACCGGCAAGATTGCTGCAGGCATAGCTGTAGTGGAGGATCAGGAAAAACAGATCATAGCCCTCAAAGCCCTGCTCCCTCATCAGTTTATACAAGCTGAACAGGAGCTGCTGGAACTGGCGTACCGCCACCTTCCTGCCCTTCCGGTAGAACAGGCTGATCTTTTAATCATTGACTGGATGGGAAAAGATATCTGCGGCGTCGGGATTGATCCCAAGGTCATCGGAAGATTGAAGGTGCCTGGTCAAAGTGAACCGCAGCGGCCAAAATTTTCCTCCATCGCAGTGCTCAACCTGACTGAAGCGTCAAAGGGCAACGGGATCGGCATAGGTCTTGCTGATGTTGTCACCAGAAGGCTCGCGGACAAAATAGATTTTGACGCCACCTATGAAAATGTAGTGACCAGCGGATTTCTTCAGCGGGGAAGCCTGCCGATCGTCGCTGCAAACGATCGCCAGGCGGTTCTCACCGCTCTAAGGGGAGCCGGAGTTTCGAACTTGGAACAGGCATCAATTATCCGTATCAGGAACACCTTGAATACTATGGACCTGATGGTGACTCCCTCGCTGTTTTCTGCACTGAAACAGCATACTATTTCCACGGTGCATGAGTCTCTTCCCATGTTCGGTCCCGATGAAAGCATTATCCCTTGGGAATGACGCACCTAAGCCGGGTTTTCCATCTTTTCAAGCAGCATCGGCAGCAGTACCTGAAGGTCCCCGCAGAAGCCGTAATCTGCCCATTGGAATATTCCTGCGGACTCATCTGAATTCACTGCAATAACACAGTCCGCCCTGCGGACTCCTGCCATAAACTGAACGGTCCCTGAAAGACCGCAGGCAATGAGCAGTTTCACACGAATCGAATGCCCTGACAGACCAATTTGCCTTGCATGGGGCATCCATCCCCGTTCCACCAGCCCTCGAGTGGCCCCCAGGCCTCCCCCCAGTTTCCGGGCAAGTGCTTCGAGCATCACCAGATCTTCCTTCCGCTTAACTCCCCGGCCTGCAGCTACGATGACATCATAGCTGCTTATGCGCTTTACTTTCGGAAGCTCTCGTCTCTCAATCAGCTTCACAGCACTTGCTGCTGATGCATACTCCCTGCTCAATACTGTTGCTGGACTCAGCATGCTGCTGCGCTTCACAGGAGGCATAATGCTGTCTGTAAGGACAGCTATCTGAGGCCTTTGCTTCTCCGTGACAATTTGTGCAATGACATTCCCCCCGTAAGCCGGACGAATCTGCACCAGCTCATCCCGGCCCCGAAGCCGCACATCGGTGCAGTCAACGGTCACACCTGTCTTCAGCATGGCTGCGGTCCTTGAAGAAAGGGACTTGCCCTCCTTCGTTCCCCCGATGAGCACCACCGAAGGACTGAGCTTTGCAATGCAGCGGGTGAAAATTTCGCTGTAGAGATCTGCAGAAAACAGATCATCCGCCTCATAGAGATATGCTTTTGTTATCGGCAGTCCCGTAAGCTGGGAGGCAGCCTGCTGAACATCCCTTCCGATCACAGCAGCACATACTTCATGCCTGCCTTCCCGGGACAGCTCATATGCCTTTGCCAGCACCTGGAGGCTTGAACCTGCTATATTCCCTCTTCGGTATTCGAGATAGACAAGGATCACCATGAAGGCAGCCTCCCCCGTACCGCTGCGGTGAGTCTGCAGATATCATCAGCTGCAGTTTCAGCATCATAGGTCAGATTCAATGGATTTCCGGCAGACCGTTCCGGGGAGAATATCCGCTCAACCCGGGTTGATGAGCCCTGTACACCGTAGTGCTGCTCATTGGTATCTTCAAGATCGTCCAAGGTGAGCAGATGGACCGGCATCGATTTTCTCTGAAGCCGCATGCGTAGAGTGGGCATCCTGGGTACGGCGATTTCACGTTCTACAGAAATCAGGGCAGGGAAGGGAAGCTGCAGTTTCAGTTCCTCATACTCAAGGGTCTGGACAGCGGTGATGCTGTTTTCAGTTACATCGGCAATCCTGGTCACCCAGTTCAGGTGAACCATGCCCATCAATGCCGCCAATGCACCGCTGACTTGTGATGTGTCTCCGTCGGTAGTCCTGCTTCCGC
>PWNW01000318.1 GCA_003557605.1 Spirochaetaceae bacterium | reverse complement strand
GGAGAACAGGCGCTTGATTTCACTGACAGAGGACACCTGTTCCAAGGGCTTCATCATTCGATAGAGACTCACGGCCATCTTTTTTACTAGCGTCATGTTTCCGCTGGCCCGTCTGTCCACAGTGGTGTTGGCATCATCGAAGAACATCACATCAAGCAGCCAATGAAACGCTTTAATCTGCCAGTGAGTACGGACTGCCATGGCAGCTTCACTGGCATTGCCGGTGAGGTTGCTGATGTAGTAGCGAACCTCCCGGCTCTTCTTCCCGGTTACCAGGTGCTCCGTGGATCGCTCATAGCGGAGAATGCTTCTGAGTCTCGACCATTGAGCAAGGTATGACCCTTCAGCTATGAAAGTGGCTCATATTACATAATAAACTATCATTACAGTATGATTTTGATAAAATCAAAGAGTCTTCTAAAACATCAATAGATATGCCTCTTTACAAAAATTTTTAACTTAGAAAAGCCTTTACCACACTCTGTAATAGTAAAAAATAAACTACATTACACATTGATTTCTTCCGATAGCAGATATACAATTACTATTTTATTGAATGCTTTTCAGTTTATATGACCAATACATTTATACTTCAAGGTGTTTTTCAAAGTCTCTGAATATTTTAGACAGGTAACTGCTATCTATCAAAGAGAATTGGGGGAAAGAATGAAATTAATGTATCTAATCATTTTAATCGCTGCAATATTTTGCAGTTGCGAATTGGTGACTACATCTGAAGAAGATAAACAAAACATTACTATTGCAGCAGGTGGTGGAGAAGGTTCAAAAATAATGGAAATAGCTGCTCAAAAATATATGTATGAAAATCCCGAAGTCAGTGTAGAGATCATTGATATAACAGATCTTGGAAATGATCGCATGGAGTTTTATTTGCAACACTTAGAATCAGAAGACCCTGAATATGATATCTACATGATTGATGTCATCTGGCCGGGTGAGCTTCAGCACCATTTGGTCGATCTATATATGTTTGGAGCTGACAAATATGTCGATTGCCACTTTTCGGCAATTATCGAAAATAATACCAAAAACGGCAAACTTGTGGCCATGCCATGGCATACATCCGCAGGTTTACTGTACTACCGCTCGGATATGCTGGACAAATACGGGTATGACGGTCCACCTGAAACCTGGGATGAGCTGGAGGAAATGGCTGCTGTCATCATGGACGGCGAGCGCGATGAAGGCAATGAGGATTTCTGGGGCTATGTGTGGCAGGGGAATGCCTATGAAGGACTTACCTGCAATGCCCTTGAATGGACTGCATCAAACTGCGGCGGCAGCTTTGTCAGCCCCGACGGCGAGATCACCATCAATAATCAGCAGGCTATCGATATAGTTGAGCAGGCTGCAGGATGGGTGGGAACCATCTCACCTTCTGGTGTAGTAGGTCATGCTGAAGAAGATGCTCGGGCAACCTTCCAGGGCGGAAATGCCGCATTCATGAGAAACTGGCCCTATGCATATTCACTTGCCCGGTCAGCTGATTCACCAATCCGTGACGACTTCGACGTAGCACCCCTTCCAGCAGGTGATTCCGGCAGCGGCGCGGCAACCCTCGGCGGATGGCAGCTGGGACTCAGCGAATACTCCGCCAATAAAGAACTGGCTGCGGACGTGCTGTTCTTTATGGCAGGCTACGAAATGCAGAAAATGCTGGGAGTTGAAAGCTCTCTGATGCCTACAATTAAGGATCTATACGCCGATGATGATGTACTTGAAGCCAATTCTTTTTTTAAGAATCTCTACGATGTATTTACTAATGCTGTTGCCAGACCTTCAACGGTTACATCTGATCAGTACAATGAAACTTCCGAAAGAGTTTTTGCAGGTATTCATGATGTGCTTACAGGTAGCCAGACAGGAGCATCTGCTTTTAGAGATATGGAAGCTGATCTTGAGGATCTGCTTGGTTTTCCCACTGGCAGCCCTAAATGTGATTAAAAAGTACGATTGACTTGTGACATAGAATCCCCAATTTTTACGTATGAGGAAGTGTTTCTCCGATTATCTCGAGGATTTCTGCATCCCGCTTTGATAGTTCTGAGATGAACTCCTGGCTGTCATCGAGTCTCACTTGATACACATTCCTGCAGATATCCATGATGTGCTGAGCATTATATTTTTCCGAGAGCCCTGAAGCATGCAGCTTATTGATTGATCAGTGAATAGAACAACAGCAGACTGATAAGGTTGAGAAAAGTCCATGCTTCCATGGTTTTCTGTGATCGTTGGTAGACGGCCCTAATTGACACGATATGTTTCAGGTAATCAAAGCATGCTTCAATAACACAGCGGGATTTGTATTTCAGGTAGATATCTTCCGGTTGGGAATACAAATTGCTGATGAAAGAAAAAAGCCCGATGCGGTGTCTTTGCAAAAAAATGCATCTTGTGTATAGCGGTCATGCTCACCCTCCAGCTCCTGGTAGGGATAGAGGCATGAGATTCCGAAGGGTCCCTCGCAGTCTGTAAAGCAGATAAGTTCATATGCCCGCTTATATCCGGGAAATGCGGATCTGATTCATATGAATCCTAAATTCTCGGCCTCAGTTATATGATACAGAATCTGACTGCCAAAACAGTTCGTGCTCTAAGCT
>PWNW01000053.1 GCA_003557605.1 Spirochaetaceae bacterium | reverse complement strand
CTGGTGTGCAGATGGGGATCTATCAGCCCCGGAGTTACGTGCATGCCTTCAGCATCAATTTCCAGTGCTCCCCTCGGTGCATTTAAATTTTGTCCGATCGCCGCAATTATACCATTACTGACAAGCATATCGGCATTCTCAACGATACCGTCAGGCCCTTGTGTCCAGATGGTAGCGTTTCTGACGATAACGTTATCATGTTTTTGTGGAAGGCTTTCCAGCCCGTAATCGGTTGAAGGGTAGCGTACGGGTATTTCCGGGAAGTCTTTAGCTATAGCTTCTGCCCTGTCGTTTTCTGCATCTGACAGCTTTTCTGCAGACCAGGTAAAGAATCCACCCCGGGGGTCTTCCCCGGCCCCGAGCATTTCCCCGTCAGTAACACTGGCTGAGATCCGGTAGGTCCCCTCAATTCCCCCGGCATCTCCAAAGGTCATCTCAACCCTGCGGCCATTGAATGAAAATCTTTTGCTGTTTATACTTTCCCCATCAATGCTGATCCTTGCTGAAAGCCTGCGGTTCTGCCCTGAAATAACTATTTCTGCACCGTCAATACCTGGTACTGATGTGACCAGCCATTCCCCGCGTACGTCAATTTCTTCAGGAGCTGTTCTGTATTGTTTCCCATCTATCCATACCTCTTTAATACCGGTATCTCTTTCAAAAATATCTCCGTCAGCGATTATAAAGCTGGCGGATTTTCCCCGGGCTATGCTGCCGTATTTATTGTCGATACCGGCAAGGCTTGCCGGCGTGGTGGTAAGTGCTGCAATTGCCTTCTCCTTATCGAGCCCCCTCTCTACGGCAAAACGCAGGTTTTTGAGGAAGTCCTCGCCGCTGCCTGCAGCGGTGAATGCAGTTGTAATACCTGCTGATACGAGCATGGAGGGGTTTTCGGGTGCCAGGTACCAGTGCCTTAGTTCTTCAAGGGACAGGTTGACTGACTTTTCAGGGGCAGATACATCGGGGGTTTGAGGGAAGTCAAGCGGAAGAATAACCGGAATACCAATGTCCTTTATGGCATCAAGCCGCCTGTATTCAGAGCCGCTTCCCTTTATCCACATATTCAGACCAAACTCATCTGCAATATTAGTTGCCGTTAAGAGAAAGTATTCATCGGAGGTCTCTGCAATGAATACCGTGCCATTTTCGAGTGCCATGGCAAGGTCTTCCAGGACCCTGTTCTGCTCAGGCCTTTTTTGACTGGGGTCAGCCAGGTATGCAGCGTGTGCAGAGTTGTACCATTGTGCATCAATAAATGCCTGGCGGATAAGGGAGATGGCCCCCATTGCAGAGGTTGGATAGTTTGAGTTTATCTGGCGAGATATGCTGAAAGATAAGCTTCTGCTTATATCTGGCATTATGATCAACTCACTTTTTTCTCCGCTGCCCAGACTTACCACGCTGCCGCTGCCACTGATCAGACCGTGCGGAGGAAGTATCTGTGCAACAACAAAACCCTGTGAACGCATTTGTGCGGCCTTCTCCTCATCCGGGCTGAAACTTATCGCGCTGCTGTTATTACTCCTTATGTGCGGGTTCCAGTAATGCTCTCCTGTGTTTTCCTGTCCGTTCAGGCCATAACTGCTGTAAAGATCTATAAAACCCGGATACACCATTTTGCCTTCCAGGTCAATTATAGTAGCATCGGCAGGTATACTTGCCCTTCTTCCCATATCCACAATAATACCATCGCGGATAATAAGGCTGGTATTCCTGGAAAGATTGCCAGGTTCTGTTACTACGTCGGCATTGATAAATGCGAAAACAGAGGGGGTGTTCTCATGCAGACCCACTGTCCTTGTGGTTTGCGCCGATAGAATGGTTATTACAGAAAACAGTAATAAAAAGAGAAAGGTGATGGAACGAAGCATTTTTCTGGTATTTAAGAAAACTTAGTGAAGGTTTAAAATTTACAAATCCCAAAAATAGTCATAATATCTGCATATTTTACTGTCAATTTAACTTTTCAAGATGCAATAGCGGCTTTTAAGGGTGTGTAATTTTTCCCCGGCATGCAGGTGAGTCTTTACACAAAATTGATTATTTTTATTATTTAAAAAGCATGATTAGTAGCAAGCTGCTGTATTTAAGTAATAAATTTTTCATTGGCACGCATTATGCATATGAGCAGACATACTGTTTTTCTTATTTGTTCTAACCTGTAAAAGCTACCGACAGATGGCAAGCAAAGATAAAAAGCTGCTGGGTCCTGGAGAGATTGATGCACTGGTGTTTGACCTGGATGGCGTCATTACCCGGACTCGCGAAACACATAAAAAGGCCTGGAAGCAGATGTTTGATCAATTCCTTGAAGAACGTGGTCATTCAGAAGGGTTCAGTGAAAGCGATTATGATACCTATGTTGATGGTAAGCCCCGGTATGAGGGAGTGAGAAGTTTTCTGGAATCAAGGGATATTGAGCTGCCTTACGGGGATGAGAAGGATACCCCGGGTCTTGAAACAATCTGTGCCCTTGGCAACATGAAAAACCAGCTGTTTAACAGCCTGGTTGATAAGGAGGGTGTTGAACTCTACGGCGATGCGGTTGAAAAACTAAGATCCTGGCGAAGTGCAGGAATAAAAACTGCCATTGTATCGTCAAGCAAGAACTGCAGGAAGATAAT
>PWNW01000035.1 GCA_003557605.1 Spirochaetaceae bacterium | reverse complement strand
GGAATTGTTGATCTCCAGTGGAACAAGAGTTTTGTAAAAAAAGCGAGGCAGCATAACCGGCCAGTGGTTCCCATGTGCGTCACGGGCAGAAATTCTCATTTCTTCTATAATCTGGCCAGGCTGCGGAAACTGCTTCGTATCCGCTTTAATATTGAGATGCTTTATCTTGTGGATGAGATGTTCAAGCAGAAGCATAATACCATGAAGGTCCTGGTATCTCCGCCGGTTTTTCCGGAGGCCTTTGACCGGAGATTCAGTGACTGGGAATGGGCGGCCAAACTGCGTCAGCATGTTTATGCCATGCTGACCAGCGGCAGGGTGATGGAGTTCGATCCTTCCATTGAGGTCACCCTTCCGAACAACACCTGAATGAAACGTTCTTTTCCATATTTACCTTTATCAGTCCGGTCAGTACAATGCGCTGTATGGAACTGTTCATGCATGAGCTGACCTCACTTCGGGACCTTCTCAGTACCCATCCGCTTTTCAGTCTTGGTATTCTTCTGGTAGTCGGATACGGTATTGGAAAGGCTGCTGTCCGCATTCATCTTCCTGAAATCACCGGATATATCCTGGCGGGACTGCTTCTCGGAGAAGCTGTGTTAAAAGTGGTTCCCTACAAAATGTATTCAACCTCCCTGGTATTTGTAACGGATCTTGCTCTGGGTCTTATAGCCCTGACCATGGGCGGGGATTTTTTCTCAGCTAAATTTAGGCGGATCGGAAAAGATATTGTCATCATTACCGCAGTGCAGATGATTCTCACATTTGTATCTGTCACTCTGCTGATGGTGCTTCTCAGAATCCCTCTTCCCTTTGCAGTGCTGCTTGGCGTGATTGCCACTGCTACAGATCCTGTATCAACAGGAGCAAAGGTCCAGACCCTGCGTGCCAGGGGACGTTTTATCGATTACCTCTATGGTGTGATCGCCCTTGATGATGCACTGTGTGCAGCCTTCTTCGGTGTAGTGTTTGCCGTTGTGGTGAGCGTATTGAACCCGACTGCATCAGGCAGTGCCCTGCTTGCCTTCAATGCGCTGCAGGAGATATTCTTTTCTCTGGTGCTCGGAGCTGCTGTAGGGTTTATTATTCATGTGGTGACCAGAGACAAGCAGAGCACCAATGAAATTCTGATTATAACTCTGGGTATACTGCTGATTGAGACCGCCCTGGCCATTGTATTTGAGCTTTCTCCTCTGCTTTCCAATATGGCTGCAGGGGCATTTCTCATTAACGCCTCCCCCAGAAATCATCGAATATTCCGTATTATTGAGCCGCTTACACCTCCGATCTATGCGCTGTTTTTCGTCATAGCAGGTACAAAACTTGATCCGTCCCTTTTCCTCCGAAGCGATTTGGTGATCATCGGGTTGGCTTTTGTGGTCACCCGCGGACTGGTCAAGTACTTTGGGGTCAAGGCGGCGGCACTGCACTGCAGATCAGGGGATACTGTACAGAAGTATCTGGGATTGTGCATGATCCCCCAGGCAGGTATTGCCATCGGTCTTGCGCTGCTTGTGCGCTCAACGGCCCACATGGTCGGTATTTCGGAGCTCTATGGACAGCACATCCAGATGCTTGTGAACATTATTCTGCTGTCGGTGTTCATCAACGAACTTATCGGCCCCTCACTTTCGAAATATGCCATTATGAAGGCGCTGGAGGAAGAGTAAATGGAATTCTTTTCAATCCTTGAGAAGGAATGCTGCAGTATCGGCTTGAAAGCAAAAACAAAAGAGGATGTACTTAGACAGCTTGCTGCCTTGGCAAAAAAAAGCAGCAAACTGGAGGCTTTCAGCGAGCAGAAGATTTTTGAGGGACTGAGGGACCGGGAGGCACAGGGTTCAACCGGCTTTGGTGACGGTATTGCCCTTCCCCATTTTCGCCTCAAGGGGCTGAAGGACTTCCTGGTGTTTATTGCGGTGTCCTCCCAGGGGGTAGACTTTGGAGCTCTGGACCGGAAGAAGGTGCATGTGCTTTTTGTCATTATCGCCCCTGAAGAAAAGGTGAGCCAGCATGTCCAGGTGCTTGCATCAATTTCACGGGCAGTATCAACGGGGACTTTGAAACGGGAACTTACGGCAGCCCGAAGTGAAGGAGTAGTGTATGAAACATTTCTCCGCCATGTGCAGCATACTGCAGACAGCATTGATGCACGAAGAAAAATGAAGATGATGTTTGTTATCCTCTATCTTGATGACTTGCTGTACCATGTGCTTGAGTATTTCATACAGGAAGGAATAGACGGGGCAACCATTGTTGAATCCTCTGGAATGGGGCAGTACATTTCAGATATTCCATTGTTTGCATCATTTATCGGATTCTTGAATCAGAAGAGAAACCACAGCAAGACAATTATGGCCCTGATACCGGAGGACCGGGAGCAGGAGATACTTACAGGAATAGAGGACATCACCGGAGATCTGGACAAAAAGGAAGGGGCTATGGTCATTACCCTGGATGTCTCCTTCTCGAAGGGGTCCATGCGGATGATGTAGCCTTACATATGGGCTGAACGGTTGTTGTACCGCACTACCATATGCACAACCGCCTGCTGGTCTCCAATGTTTTCAAGTGCATGTTCAATATCGCAATGGTAGGTGATGAAGTCGCCCTTTTTCATAGC
>PWNW01000368.1 GCA_003557605.1 Spirochaetaceae bacterium | reverse complement strand
CGGAGTGATCGGCAGCCTGATTGGAGCTGCAGCGGGGGGACTGCTTACATTCTACTACTCCATTGAGGGGTTGTACGTGGAGGCATTCCATCAGTTTACTTCAGAGGCTGACATCTTGATTGAACCGGTATTTTATTTCTCCTTCAGCTTGGAGAATCTGCTGTTCAGTTTTATTATGGGTACCGTGGTGGTTACCCTGGCAAGCTTTATTCCCGCCTCAAAGGCGGCAAAACTGGATCCGGTTGAAGCGCTTCATTACGGAGACGAGTAGCCGGATTTAAAGGATGTGTAGTATGAGAACCAGAGCATTGACAGTACTGCTGATTCTGTTATCTCTCTCAGGACTGGTCCATGGAAAGGACCTGACCGGAGAGGAAATTATGGAACGGGTTGACCGGAACCAGTTCATCGGCTCTGCGAGGTTTGAATTGGAAATGGTTATTGTGGACCGAGGTCGTGAGATACGCAAGAGAATGATCAGCTATATGGAAAACGATGGGACTGAAACATACGCCCTCACAGAGTTTACAAACCCCAGAGACCGGGGTACAAAATATCTTCTTCTTGACGATGAGCTGTGGATGTTTTTTCCTGATGCAGAGGACCTGGTCAGGATTTCTGGCCATATGCTTGAGCAGAACATGATGGGAAGCGACTTTTCATACCAGGATGCCCTGGAGTCAGAAAAGCTCACGTCGCTGTACACCTTTGAAAAAACCGGTAAAGACACCTTTAACGGAAGAAGTGTGTTTGTAATTGAAGCTCATGCATCACCTGATGCAAGACCGGCATATTATCGGAGAATATTTCTGGTTGATTCCAAGCGGTTTGTAATACTGAAGGATGAAATGTACGCAAGAGGAGGACGGCTGCTCAAAGAAATGGTTACCCTTCGGGTTGAAGAGGTTCAGGAGGACCGATGGATGCCCATGGAGATGGTCATGGAAGACAAGCTGAAGGCCGACTCCCAGACTCGTATGAAAATCATTGAGATTGATCTTGACTATAAAATTCCCGAAGGAACGTTCTCCCTCAGGTCTCTGCAGCGGTAATATGGAGGAACTCTGATGAAACATATTCGTTTACTTCTTTACATAGTACTGCTGTCTGGTCTTGTACCTGTACCGCTTACAGCTGTGGACATCGGGGGAAATATGGCAATCTCAGGAGGCGCATCATACCAGGATGATCTGGAATTCCAGTATGCAGGCGGTGCTGAACTTGAGTTTTACCTCCCCTCCTCCCGGGATGTTGATATCCGTCTGGTGCTCAGGGGGTCCTTGCAGGACCCCCTGCAGCAGGAAATCGGCATCAAGTATGCCTACCTGCGGTATCATACTGAACATGGTCATATCACCGCAGGACGACAGCCGGTTTCCTGGTCCTACGGAGCAATATTTCATCCCCTTGACTACCGTGTTTCCCTTGACGGCTTTGCAGGCATCTCAGTCACGCCTGAAATAGACGGAGTTCGTGCTTTTCGGCATCTTGGAGACCGGTCAAGCCTTCAGGGTGCAGTAAGCTTTCCTGCAGCAGGAACATATGCATGGGATGATCTCACCTACGGCATCCGCCTGAGAACCCCGGTTCCAGGCCATGACATCAGCACCCAGGCTGTGTTCAGCAGCCCTCTTCTGCGAACAGGGGTATCTTACAGCGGTGACCTCGGTCCCATGGGCTTATACGGTGCGGCAGGATACCTCCTGAATACCGATGACATGACCCATGATGCTGTGCTGCAGGCAGGCATCGACTACAGCACACAGGTTGGACCGGAACATGAAGAGAAGATGTTATTCCTGCAGGCTGAATACATGCGGTTTATCATGAAAAACCTCGGAAGCCAGGTTCTCGAACAAGTACCCTTTGCCAAAGACCTTACTGTCAATGATCTTTTTGCAGGTATTGTCACATTAGAACTGAGCCATTTCACTCGTACAGGAATTGCCGTAGTTGCTGAAACTGCTGACTGGGCCGGAGCGGTCACTCCATTTTTTGAAACAGAACTGAAAGGCGGGCTGGAACTTCTGATAACCGCTTCAGCGCTCCGTAATTCTGGAGGAGATTTTAACTTTCTTTCCGGAATTCAGCTGAAGCATTATTTTTAACTATAAGGAATATTTGTATGGCATATGAAGTGATTCGTGAGTATGATCAAAGAATTCTTGCTCAACAGGCAAAGGGACTGCTGGAAGAAGCGGGGATATCAGCTGAAGTACACTCCGATGATGCGGGAGGTGCTTTACCTCAGCTTGGGCTCTCCGGAGGATACCGAGTTCTCATCAAAGAAGAGGATATTTCGAAAGCTGAGGAGGTGCTTGAAGTTCTTGGACCCTATACCCCGCCAAGCACCAGCGGTCTGTTCGGCTGAAACAGGAACACATGATTCTACAGCAGCAGTTGCCATGAACTGCTGCGTAATACACTCTTCACCACGAAATACTGCTGTACCTGCATCGTAATGGACCAGTCCGATTATTAACCGGTCAATTTCTGCAGCAGCATTCATGATCAGCAGTACTGTGTTCAGGACATCCGCAGCCTTCTTCAACAGGGAACAGTCCGCTGAGATTCGTCAAACGGTCAGCAGTCTCTTTCAGGACTTCTTCCCGCACGTGGTAGTGGGTG
>PWNW01000066.1 GCA_003557605.1 Spirochaetaceae bacterium | reverse complement strand
GGCCAGTGCAAGGGTGACAGCGGTCACCATGTTGACCCAGAGAATCTGCGCCGGTGTGATGGGGAGCACCAGCCCGAAGAGGATTGAGGCAATGATGATCATAGCCTCCCCGCCGTTTGTCGGGAGGATGAACAGCAGGGACTTTTTCAGATTGTCATAGACGGTCCGTCCCTCCTCAACTGCATGGGCAATGGAGGCGAAGTTGTCATCCGCAAGGACCATTTCCGCCGCCTCCTTTGCCGCTTCAGTGCCCTTGATGCCCATGGCAATCCCGATGTCCGCCTTCTTCAATGCCGGGGCGTCGTTTACCCCGTCCCCGGTCATGGCGGTGATGCTTCCGTGGTTCTGCAGGGCTGTGACCAGCCTGAGCTTATGTTTAGGGGTGACCCGGGCAAATACATCGGTATAAAGCACCTCCCTGCTGATTTCCTCATCGCTCATGGATTGAAGCTGATCCCCGGTAATGACACGTTTCCCGTCGCCGATTCCCAGCTGGGAAGCGACTGCCAGGGCGGTAAGCCCATGGTCCCCGGTGATCATCTTCACCCGGATGCCTGCCTCCCGGCAGATCTTCACAGCGGCAATCGCCTCCTCCCGGGGTGGGTCAATGATCCCTGCAATGCCGAGGATAGTGAGGTCCTTTCCCACATCATCAGGGGTCAGTTCCTCGGTCTTTGCAGGGGCTTTTCCTCTGGCCACGGCAAGGACCCGATGGCCGGTTTCAGCCAGCTGCCGGGCCTGCTGTTCCCATCGGGATCTTCTGAAATCAACTGATGATCCGTCAGAGGTCACTTCCCCGGTGCACCGGGAAAATATCACCTCAGGGGCCCCTTTGACAAACATCAGCGAATCCTGGTCCTGTGCTCCAGGAAGCGGCCGAGACGAGGAGGTGAGATCACTGCAGACGGCCATGAATTTATATTCCGATGAAAACGGAAGCACCGCAGTTCTCGGTATATGCTTGTGAAGATCGTGGAGCCAGATGTCCGCCTTTCCGGCGGCGGTGAGGAACGCTCCCTCGGTGGGACTTCCCTCTATGGTCCAGCCGTCGGAGGAATCACGAAGCCGTGCATCGTTGCACAGCACCGAAGCGCTCAGCAGGTGCATCAGCTGCTCCCGCTGGGCAGGGTCTGTCTCGTGTCCCTGTTCATCACTGAGGTCCTTCACTTCAGTAAAGGAACCCTCAGGAGCATAACCCGTACCGGAGATGCGGTATGCCGCATCGGAGAGCACCAGTGAGGTGACGGTCATCTCGCTTTTCGTCAGAGTCCCGGTCTTGTCTGAACAGATCACCGTCACTGACCCGAGGGTCTCAACCCCCGGCAGCTTCCTGATAATCGCATGCCGGGAAGCCATGCGCTGCACCCCCATCGCAAGGGTAATGGTCATGATAGCCGGGAGTCCCTCGGGTATGGATGCCACTGCAATGCCCACCACCGCCATAAAGAGCTCCACCGCATCCATACCCCCGATGAAATATCCTCCCGCAAGGGTAATCACCCCCAGAGCCAGGATCACCAGGGTCAACCGGGTGCCGAACTGACCCACCTGGCGAAGCAGAGGGGTCTTGAGCACCTCTACCTCCGAGAGCATGGTGTTGATCTTGCCCAGCTCAGTATGCCTGCCTGTGGCGGTCACCACTGCCCTGCCCTGTCCTGATGTCAACAGGGTTCCTGAATAGACCATGGATTTCCGGTCCCCCAGGGATGCATCCATGTGCGATGGTTCCTTCTGCTTGCTCACCGGTTCTGACTCCCCGGTGAGGGATGCTTCATTGGTCTGAAGAGCGGCGGACTCAATGACCCGCGCATCTGAGGGAACCTTGTCTCCCGCTGACAGGAGAATGATGTCCCCAGGGACCAGCTTTGCCGCATCAATCTGCCGGGTGTCGCCGTCGCGCATTACATGCGCATGAAGGGAGAGCATGTTCTCCACCGCCTGCAGGGCCTTTTCAGCCTTCCCCTCCTGGATGTAGCCGATCAGTGCATTGACCACCACTACAGCCAGGATGATCCAGGTGTCGATCCAGTGCCCCAGCAGTGCGGTGACAACTCCTGCGCCGATGAGCACGTATATGAGTATGTTGTTGAAGTGACTGAGAAACCGCAGGATCGGGTGCAGCTCCTTCTTCTTCGGAAGGGTATTGGGACCAAAGGTCTCAAGCCGGGCTGCGGCCTCCTCACGGGTCAGGCCGTCCTGCGGTGCCTCCAGTTCCTGTAAAACCTCTTCGATCTGCGCTGCATGCGCTTGTTCAGAAATGTTTGCATTCATTCTGCTATGCTAGGGAGGCGTCAGCTGTTTGTCAATATCACCTGGAGGATGTAGACCAATGCGATGGATACGCTGATGGGGATGATCAGTCCGCCGAATACCCAGGAGAGAAGGGCTGCTGCAGCTATGCCTGCGATGCCCAGGATGGGAAGGAATGAAAACTCCATAAACACCCCGGGGAACAGCAGAGCCCCCAGAGCGGCAATGGGAATCACGGAGAGAAATTTTCTCACCGGTGCTGGAAGCCGCTTCATCCAGCTGAGGAAGAAGGGAAAAGCCCGGGGAAGGTAGGTGACCAGTGCGCAGAGCACCAGCAGGGGTATGAGCTCATAGGTCATGGGCACTCTCCTCGGTCACCTG
>PWNW01000069.1 GCA_003557605.1 Spirochaetaceae bacterium | reverse complement strand
GCAGAAAACTCGGTCTTTCCCGATCCCATGGGCCCAATTACCAGAATCCTTCTGGAGGGTCGGGTAAAGTCAAAGTGAATGAAGGTATTATGAACCTCCACAGTTGGAAAACCAAGACTTTTTAGAAAGTGTTCCGTATGCGCTCTGGTCTCTAATCTCTGCATTGGGGTATCATACCCTATTTTGCTGACAATTTCCATTGCGCATCAAGGGCAAACAGATGAAACAGAAGCCGGCCGTTTTCAGGAACAGATATCATTCAATCTCAATAGAGTATTTGCTGTTCCCGATACGCAATGAAGGTCGCATGTGCATGTGCGGTAATCCGTCTCATGCCACTGTTTTCCCAGATGAAGATGCTCTCCGACCTGATATCACGAAATATGAGAGAGCCGTGATCAAAAAAGAGCTTTCTGTTCAGAAATTTATTCCTGCATCCCCGCTATGTTGAAACTCAAAATAGGGAAAGCTGCTGCAGCCCTGAATCTCCCGATTCCTGTTTTGGTTTTCATGAAGGAATCAGTAGTTACCCTCAACCTTAGTTCCGGTCATCAGCGCAGTACCTGAACCGGTTCCAATTCTTGATGCACCTGCCCCGATCATCTTGAGGGCTTCAGCATAGGTCCGTATCCCACCGCTGGCTTTCACCTGTACTGTGTCTCCTACCGTCTGCTTCATTAGGGCAATATCTTCTGCATTTGCACCGCCCCCTCCGAAACCGGTACTGGTCTTCACGAAATCAGCACCCGCGTTCTTCGCAATCTGGCAGGCCGCTACCTTCTCTTTTTGGGTAAGCATGGAGGTCTCAATAATGACCTTCAGCACCGTGCTGCCCCGGGCTGCGCGCCGAACTGCCCTGATGTCCTCTTCAACATACGTGTAATCTCCCTGCTTAAGCCTGCCCACCGCCAGCACCATATCTATCTCAGAGGCACCATGCTCTAAGGCTTCCTGTGCTTCAAAAGCCTTGCTGCTGCTGGTCATCGCTCCAAGGGGAAACCCCACTACCGAACAGACTAGAATCTGCGTTCCCTGCAGCGACCGGGCGGCATAGCTCACCCACGAAGAATTCACACAGACCGCCTTGAACTGAAACTCCACTGCTTCTCTGCACAGCTGGTCAATAGCACCGGCCTGTGCATCAGGCTTCAGCATGGTATGATCTATATACTGCGCCAGCTGCTTTGGTTGAAGAGCTGGTGCATTAGCCGACCCTGCGTTCCCCTGCATTGCTACATCCTTTTCATAATTCTGCTGGTCCATCTATCTTGGTCCTCCTATCTCATCAGCCATCATCTTGTTGTTCCGCACCGGACGCCTCGTCCCTTCGAAGGGCTCCCCCGCCCGGATTTTCACCATCTCATTCAATTCATCGGCTCCATTGAGCGGGCCTTTTACGGCCAGCACATTTTCATTGCTGTGTTATCTGCTGCTTCAAGCATGATCCTCCCTCACACTGCTCGCTGAATACCCTTTAGAAGAACTTGCGCATACTAACGGTCAGGTCACCAGAAACAGCAAGCAGTTCATCGGTTTCACTAAATGAGACAGATGCTTTACCACTTGGTCTAAGCATGCATTTGCATCAATCAACCGGATCATATCGAAAATACTTTTCGACTCCTTCGAATGAACCGATGCCATATGATTCTGCAGCGAATCCAAATTCACAAAGGTCACTAAATCTCAGTTTCCCTTGTTTTACCCTTCTCTTTCTCATAGTATATAAGAAAATACGATCTCATGCACCCTTCTGTTCGGGCACAGACAATTAATCCATGTAATACCCGCCGTTAATGTTTATCACCTCACCTGTTATGAAGGAAGACTCATCTGATGCGAGAAACATCATCAGATTGGACATATCCTCAACCGTTCCGAGACGTTTCAGAGGAATTTTATCAGCCATGGCCTGTTTTTTGTCATCATCCCAGTACTCCATCATCTTTGTCATCACCGCATGGGGAGCTATGGCATTGCAGGTTATTCCGAAGGGACCAAGCTGCCTGGCAGTTGAGCGGGTAATCGTAATAACCGCACCCTTTGATGCTCCGTAGACAAATGACGTGGTATTGTCGCCGTTCTTTCCCGCAATGGAAGAGATGTTGACAATCCTTCCGTAATTCTGCTTTTTCATGATCGGGGTAACAGCACGGACTGCATACAGCACACCCTTGATGTTGATGTCTATGGTTCTGTCGATCAGTTCGTTTGTCGTTTCCTCAATGGTGAATGACTTCAAAAGCCCGGCATTGTTTATGAGGATGTCAAGACTGCCGAACTGATCAGCGATGCGTGCAACTGCCGCCTCAACTTCACTGCATTTTGATACATCACAGTGAAGAACCAGGGACGCTGCACCCATTTCATCGAACTCCCCCTTGATATCCTCAAGGGCCTGATCGTCAATATCAGTTACTGCTACCGCTGCCCCTTCAGCTGCCATATCAAGGGCAGCCTGCCGTCCCATCCCCTGGGCTCCGCCGGTAATACATACGGTCTTTCCTGTAAATCTGTCTGCACGCATCTAAGCACATCCTCCGGTCATAAAAATTAGGCACAGGAAACCACGGTGGCTTGCCCCGTGGAAGAATGTGCCATCCTCCTTTCTATTAAAGTTGTTGTTCTTGCT
>PWNW01000229.1 GCA_003557605.1 Spirochaetaceae bacterium | reverse complement strand
TGTGGTTTATGCGGGTATACCGTTCTCCGAATCCTGTGAACACCTCATCATCGGGAGAGAAGAACTCCTGCTTTACATACCTCAGCATCCTCTGATCTCCGCTGTACACCTCACGAATTACTGGAGGTGATACTGATGTGAGCAGGCTTCTCCCTTCCCTGTCGGTAACAGCTAATGAGAAATCATGCAGCCCAACTGATGCGCTTCCCCAAGGGGCCTTGAGAGTCAGGGCATCTCCAGAGGACAGATCATCCGGCTTCACTGACTGCTTCTCATTTCCCCAGATCATCTGTATGCTATGGGCTGTTGCCTGTATGTGCAGGGTCAGATCTTCATCAAAGATCAGCAGGCATTCATGATCCCCAAGGGACTGCACCCCTGTCAGCCTGCATTCGGTGTTTCTTCCGACACGATATGAGTACTGCTGTGAATACTGGGTGCCGAACCCTGTCTGCAGGATGAACTGATAGGTCATTTCCCCTGGTTTCTTCATGGCAGGAAGCACTGCAGTCCAGTAGCGGTCTCCGGGGCTGTTTCCCACACTGTCGCTGGTTCCGAGGCAAGTGCAGGGAGCAATTCCCGAGGATTCTCCGGTATTCCAGCGTACCTGCGCAGCCTCAACCTGATGTTTCGGTTCTGCAGTCATGGTCAGTACCACAGGCTCCCCGCATGAGGGCATGCGCGGGATTCTCTCGCCGAACTGCTGGAAATAGGGCTGTCCGTTGCCCAACGGTTTATGATCTATCGTTATGCTCTTGCTGATCATCGCATTATTCCTTATAGTAATAGAGTACCTCCGGGCAGCATCGCTGCAAGACGTATCTGCCCGGGGAAACGCTGCTGTCATCCAGACAGACATCCAGCTGGATGTCTGTCCTGGATACAGCTGTTTCTATAATCGTATTCGCTGTGCTGCCTCAGCCTGGGCTTGATCAAGAGCTTCCTGTGCTGAAAGCACTCCGTCCCTGGCAAGTTCCAGCCTGGTGTTGACAATATCAGTGAGTTCCCCAAACTGCAGAAGCGCCGGCGGCTTCACTGAATACTGCAGGGAGTTCACTACCGCAATCTTGTTCTCCGGAGGTGTATCTTCCAGGTACTGCTCCATGATCGAAGGATCACTGACAGTAGGCAGTTCCCATTGTGCATCAAGACGAAGCTGCACTGCATCGGGATCAGAGGCCATAAAGTTCAGGAAGGTGAACACTTCCTCAGGATGCTTGGTTGTTCTGCTTACTGCCGATACGTTGCCGAAAAAGTGAGTTGCATTGGCAGTATTCCCCGGTTCAACCTCTATTCCCCAGGGAAACCTTGCACGGTTTTTGAGATCCGTGAAGGACCATACCCCGTTGAGCCACATACCGAGCCTTCCGTCAACAAAGAGATCCCCTTCCGGTCGGTTGGCCTGCTGTTCACGGTTCGGCATGACATTGTGGACCCAAACCCGGTCAAGCATATACTGCAGGGTCTCGACATTCTGGGGAGAATTGATGGTGAACTGCTTGCCGTCAGGGGTCATGAGACTTCCGCCGTTCTGCTGAACCACCTTGTAGAATTCCCAGAACTGGATGGGGTTGAAGGTTCCCCAGATATCAGGTCCAAGAGCACTGATCTCTTTTGCCGCCTCCAGGGCATCGTCCCATTTCCAGTCCTGCCGGGGATACTCAATACCGGCCTGATCAAAGAGGTCCTTGTTGTAGATCAGCACTACGGTAGAAAAAGACTGGGGAACTGCCATGATCTGGTCATTGAACCTCACTGCGTCCAGAAGGCCTTCTCCATAGATGTTCCTGTCAATACCGGTTTTTTCAAAGAGATCATCCAGCGGTCTGGTAGATCCTCTGAGG
Organism: Spirochaetaceae bacterium; assembly: GCA_003557605.1. Taxonomy (GTDB): domain Bacteria; phylum Spirochaetota; class Spirochaetia; order PWKH01; family PWKH01; genus PWKH01. The sequence goes on along the minus strand of PWNW01000229.1, from coordinate 800 downwards.
GTAAAGGCCAGGAAGTTCTCCATATTGAGTTCAAATGCATCCGGGGCATTCCCTCCTGCAATTCTGGTCACCAGGCTTGTCCAGTAGTTGTCACCGTATCCCATGGACTCCAGTTCAATCCTGATGTTCGGATGTTTGGCCTCAAAAAGGTCAACCATTGAGCGCAGGGTATCAGCGTTGTGCTCCCCTGCAGAAAAATTTGCATACCTGATGGTAACGACATCTGAATCCGCCGCTCTCTGTCCTGCGGAAAACAGACTTCCTGCTGCCAGAATACATACTGCCGATATCACCAGGATTCTTCGTAATTGATGTATCATGGTACATCTCCTCCTTTTTTTCACCCTTGTAACAAGGGCGTTGTTTATCCCTTCAGTCCGCCTGATGCGAGCCCTCTCTCTACATAGCTCTGTGTTATCAGGTAGACAATAATAATGGGCACAATCGAAATAAGCGCACCGGCCATAAGGTAGTGCTGATAGTTGTAGAAGTTTGATCCCAGATTAGCCAGCCCAAGCTGCAGTGTCCATTTCCTTCTGTCGGTAAGCACGATGAGCGGCCAGAGAAAGTTGTTCCATGCCCCCATAAAGTTGAACAGCCCCATGGTGAAAAGAACGGGCCTTGAGAGCGGCAGGATCACGGTGATGAACACCCGGTACAGAGATGCTCCGTCCATCACTGCTGCCTCAAGATAGGAATCGTGTATTGCTGTCATGTTCTGACGCATAAAAAAGATTGCAAAGGCATTGCACAATGCAGGGAGCACCAGGGCGGCATAGGTATTCAGCAGCCCCAGGGTT
>PWNW01000072.1 GCA_003557605.1 Spirochaetaceae bacterium | reverse complement strand
TTTCATAAGAGATCTGTTTGTTCAGGGAGAGACGAAACTGGGAAGAGTTTTTGTTCAGGAACGAGTTCTGAATGATCAGCAGCAGCTTCATATCCTCGATTATGAACGATCAAGCAGCATGATACAGCACGCTTCCCGTCTCGGAGTGGGAATGTGCTACTGCAGACATAAAATGGAGCATCTGGGCAAAGCTTGTAATGCACCAATGAATATCTGCATGACCTTGGGCAATGCTGCTGATTCCCTGATCAGGCATGGACATGCCCGGGAAATCAGCGTATCAGAGGCTATAGGACTGCTTGATACTGCCTATGAACATAATTTGGTGCAGATTGGAGAAAATCAGCAGAAGCAGATTCCCTTCATCTGCAACTGCTGCGGATGCTGCTGTGAGGCTCTTCTGGCAGTAAAGCAGTTCGGTACCCTCTATGCCATCAGCACTTCAAACTATCTCCCATCTGTTGATCAGCAGGCATGTACCGGATGCGGAGCATGCATTCCGCTGTGCCCGGTAGATGCCGTATCGATGGAAGAAAAAGGTGCAGCAGTTGATGAAGAGGCATGCCTCGGGTGCGGTGTCTGTGTCAGGGGTTGTCCCGTAAACGCACTTTCACTTCATGAACGGGAGAAGCGGGTTATTACTCCAGTGCATTCTGTACATCGTATTGTGCGTATGGCAGTGGAGCGGGGGACTCTCCAGCATTTGATCTTTGACAATCAGGCACACTTAAGTCACCGTGCGCTCGCTGCACTGCTTGGTGCAGTGCTCAAGCTTCCTCCAGTAAAACGAAAGCTTGCTTCCGAGCAGTTCAAGTCACAATATCTGCTGAAACTCATGGAGATGTTTCCAAGCAAGATACCCTAAGTACGGAGATTCAAATACCTAACATTCTGTTCAAATACTTATAGTTTTTCAGCATCTTACCTGAAATCTGTCAAGATAATATGAGGCTGGAATGATTATTTACAAGAAAATCTCGATAAACAGAGTAATATTTTTACATTGACTGAGTGTATTGCCGGGAATAAAATGCAGCTATGCACAAATAGCATGTTCTGATAGGGCCTGCAATATTTCGGGCTTAGGAGTTTGAAATGGAGAAGAAGAACGGATCATATGAAGTGTACGGCAACCCCATTAAGAGCAGCCACTCCCGTGCTGCAGACAGATGGCAGAGGATGTTCATCAGGAAGTTTTCCTATGATCCCAATGAGGTTTATCATCTGAAGGTTACCGAAAACCCCTATCTTGGCCCCCAGTTCGGATTACGGAATATTGAACGGGCAACAGGTTCGAATGCTGTATCAGAAAACGAGGCATTTCTCAAGGAGATGAATCCAGAAACAGGTGTTATCATTAGCACTATCAGAATGGGATTCGGTCATTACCGCATTGCCATGGCCGGTGCATCAGCTGCACGGGCAATGGGATTCACGCCATACTGGATGGACCTTCTTTCCATACCCGGAATAACCAGTGATGTGATTAATATGTGCAATACCTGGTACAGTTTCTGGTCTCGTGTTTCGCAAAAAAGCAGTTTTTTCAACAAGCATATCTGGGAATCGGTGACTACCGGTGAACGTTCCCTGCCTTTCATATGGCAGGTTCTTAATGCCTGGATACTTGGTTGGCCTTGGAGATTTCTCAAGAATAACGTAAAAGACTACAAAATGAGCGAGCTGTTTAGGAATCTCCATGAAGCGATCCCCTCTGATATGCCGATACTTACTGCACATATGTGGAACTGCATGGGTGCTGCAGCCGGAGGGATGACCCAGGTTGTAGATATGATGTTTGACAACTGGCCGATGGCTTTTCAGCTTACCCAGGGTGCAAAGCATGCAGTGCAGTCTCCCTCCGGGTATTACGGATTCCGGGCTATGCGGGGATTTGATGAGAAAAACAGAATCCTCAATCCTGTTCCGCCTGAGGAACTGTTTTATGCCGGACATCATGTGGACCATGAGCTTGTAGAACATATTGAAGAAGACTGTGCCAAGAGAATTGATAGAATGAAGCAGCACCAGCCTCGACGGCTGCTGCTGACCATGGGAGGGGCAGGGGCTCAGCGTGAACTGTTCAAAACGGTGATTGAACACTGCATACCCCTGGTGAAGAAGGGGAAGGCGGCTCTGTTTGTCAATCTCGGTGATCACAAATCACAATGGGAATGGATTGAAAAGGAACTAAAGGACCAAAAAGACCTGCTGACAACCCATTTCGACTGGGAGGACACACAGCGTTTTACAGATTCAATTCGGGACTCAGCAGCTGAAGGAATACATGTATTTCTTCATGACAATATCTTTCATGCGGTATATGCTACCAACTATCTGATGCGGGTTTCAGATATTCTTATAACAAAACCGAGTGAACTGGCATTTTATCCAGTGCCGAAGATATTCAATGAACGGGTGGGCGGTCATGAGATGTGGGGAGCAGTCAGGTCGGCAGAAATTGGTGACGGCACTATTGAGACCCGCAATCCAGCTCAAACGCTTCAAGCTATAGATCTTATGGTGCAGGCAGACGATCTCATGGAGATGTACTGCAGTCAGATAGTTAAGAACAAGCAGATCGGTATGTATGACGGCGCCTATAAGTGTGTAGAGCTTGCGACAGGAAAGAAATTTATAAGAA
>PWNW01000086.1 GCA_003557605.1 Spirochaetaceae bacterium | reverse complement strand
CCCCGTCTGTGTCGCTTATACAACGCACCATTGATGTCCACGGCAGTGCAGCAGACATCGAAATTGAAGGAAGGCATGATCCCTGCATCATTCCCAGGATCATTCCGGTGATTGAGAGCATGGCTGCACTGGTTCTCATAGACCGCTTCTATGCGCAGTTCGGGAGGAAATCATGATAATAGGCTATTACCAGTATGCTCCCGTATTTCTTGAGCCAAAGGAAAACCTGGAATTTCTTGCATCAGAACTCAGCACCATTTCCTGTGATATCCTGGTGCTTCCTGAGCTCTCGATTTCGGGATACAACTTTGAACATATCGACCAGGTTCATCAATGTGCAGATGCCTGTGACGGAAGAACTGCCAGGTTTTTCAGAGATCTTTCAAAAAAGACCGGTACCCTCTATATATACGGATTCGCCGAGGCCTTCGGTACGCGGCTGTTCAACAGCGCAGCTGCTGTTGACAAAGGCGGGCTTGTGCATCTGTATCGAAAGCTTCATCTCTTTGACCGGGAAAAACAGTGGTTCTCTCCGGGAAATCTTCCCCTTGAGCCCTTTTCCCTGGGAGACTGCCGTATCGGCATGCTGGTGTGCTTTGACCACTTCTATCCTGAAGCTGCTAGGACCCTAGCCCTGAAGGGAACACAAATTATATGCCATCCCTCAAATCTGGTGATTCCAGATACAGCCCAGATGACCACCCGTGTCCGTTCCCTGGAGAACCGGGTGTTCTGGGTCCTGGCAAACCGCACCGGAGAGGAGCGTGATCTCAGGTTTACCGGCAGAAGTCAGACATCAAACCCTGCAGGGGCACTGCTAAGTTCCTCTGATGAAGCATTTCAAGGGGCCTCTCTCTGCGAAATACACCCCGGAGATGCTCTGGATAAGCATATCACCGGGGTCAATGATCTATTTGCAGACCGAGCAGCACAGTACTACGTTACTGATTGACCGGAACTATTTCCTTTTGTTCCAGTCTGGCCAGCTTCCGTACTTCCACTTGTCCATCAAATTCAGCACAGTTCGGTCTTCAGGGTAAATCCCTTCATAGGAGAAAACAGCCAGGTCATACTCGTCATCAGCCTCCCGTGATCCTTCTGCAGCATACTTCGTCTGAAAGTACACCTGAATCCTTCCGAAGGAAGCGACTTTGCCCGGCGAAATCTCTATGGTCAGCGGTTGGGGCATGGGATAGTACTTCACTTCAATAAACTCATCCTCCCTCTGGCCGTCAAATTTCAGGTCCTTGATAGGAGAATGGAGAAAATTGTAGTTGGTCATCCAGAGGTACCGTATTCCCTCAAGGGTATAGGTTCCGGCAGGAATATTCTCCTTGAAAAATACCAGACCTGCTTCTGTAAGCGCTTCAATATGGTTGAAGGGTACTTCCGCACCGCCCGGCCCGGTCACCACTGGGAAAAACCCTGACTGAAAGCTGTTTTTCACCAGGCTGTTTTGTTCATCACAGTTCTCGCGGTCCTCACAAGCAATCAGTTCAAGGAGCACCATAGATGACTGAGGTGTTTCAGGAGCTTCAACCTCAAATCCGAACATTGCTGCAAAAAAGGACGCACAGGATGCCAGCATGACTGTTGCGACCAGAACAGCACTCAGGGACAACATTTTTTTCATACCATTCTCCTCCATGATATTGGCCACTCCCATTACAGAGTGTTCTCTTTTTATCATTATCCCGTTTTTTGAAACTGTCAATATATATTTGGTAATATTTTATTCTCTGATAATAGATTATATTTTTTGTTATATATATCAGTTTATCCTTTTACTCTCTATTATATTATTGAAAAAAACACCAAAAAAAATATTTTCTAATTGACACCGAAATTTTATCACCATACAATAAGCATAAAATAAGTTCCAATAGGAGGGAGAGTTATGAGTGCATTGATTGCCGTATTAGCTGTGGTCCTCTACGTTGTGTTTTATTTCACCTACGGAAAAAAGATCCAAAACAAATTAGTAAAGTCCCATGAAGCGCAGGATGCTCCTTCGAAACGTCTCAGTGACGGAGTAGACTATGTACCCACTAGTAAATATGTGCTTTTCGGGCACCATTTTGCCTCTATCGCAGGCGCAGGTCCCATTGTCGGTCCGGCGATGGCAGTCGCCTGGGGCTGGCTCCCCGGACTTCTGTGGGTATGGTTCGGCAATATTTTTATCGGTGCCATTCATGACTACCTGTCCCTCACTGCATCAGTACGGTATGATGGACGCTCAGTCCAGTTTGTTGCACAAGACCTGGTCGGGAAATCCACAGGAAAATCCTTCGGCTGGTTTATTCTGTTTCTCTGCATCCTGGTGGTCGCCGACTTCGGCGATATCGTTGCAGGACAGTTTGCCTCAGGAACAGGACAGGTTGCTTCGACCTTTTTCCTCTTTCTCCTTGCAGCACTTATACTTGGACATCTTATGTACAGGACAAAACTTTCCTTCGGGGTAAGCACCCTGATCGGTATTGTGATGCTGATAGCAGCATTTTTTATCGGCCGTCAGGTGGGAATTCCCGCATCCAAGGATGTATGGTTTGTCGTTATTTTTATCTACATCATTATTGCCGCTGCGCTTCCGGTGAATGTGCTGCTGCAGCCCAGGGACTACCTGAACTCCTTTCTGCTCTATTTCGGACTCCTT
>PWNW01000313.1 GCA_003557605.1 Spirochaetaceae bacterium | reverse complement strand
GTCCATGGTGGGAACGACGATGAAGGCAGCAGAGAGATCCCCTTCTTCCCAGCTCGTGTACTGATGCAGGACTTTACCGGAGTTCCTGCAGTTGCGGACCTTGCGGCAATGCGAGATGCTGCAGCCGCATTTGGGAAAGATCCTCTGCTGGTAAACCCGAAAATCCCAGTAGATCTCATCATTGATCATTCTATACAGATTGATCATTACGGCACCCATGATGCTTTAGAGAAAAATGTCTCCCTTGAATATGACAGGAACTCAGAGCGGTACTCACTGCTGAAATGGGCGCAGAACTCCTTTTCCCGCTTCCGGGTTGTTCCTCCCAATTCCGGTATCTGTCATCAGGTAAACCTTGAATTTCTCGCTGAGGTTGTCAAAGAACAAGCCGGCATACTCTACCCTGACACGCTTGTCGGAACCGACAGCCATACCACGATGATCAACAGTCTCGGGGTTTTGGGCTGGGGAGTCGGAGGAATTGAGGCTGAGGCAGTCATGCTGGGACAGCCGTATTTCATGCAGATTCCAAAGGTCGCAGGGGTCAGACTTACCGGAACTCTCCCGCCGCTGTGTACAGCAACAGATCTGGTGCTTACCGTGACAAAAAAACTCAGGGACATCGGTGTTGTTGGATGGTTTGTCGAGTTTTTTGGACCTGGACTAAAAAACCTTGACATCCCTGACCGTGCGACGACAGCAAATATGTGCCCTGAATATGGCGCAACAGCGGGGTTTTTTCCCATTGATTCCAGAACAATAGAATATCTGCATGCTACCGGCAGGGCAGAGGCTGCGGAGCGAACAAAGGTCTATACTGAAGCAAACAGCATGTTCTACAACGAAATTGAACCGGAATACGATGCAGTTATTCACCTTCCCCTTGAAACCGTTGAGCCTTGCATTGCGGGGCCGGCAAGGCCTCAGGACAATATTCCATTATCGAAAGCTGGAGAGATTGTTTCCGCACGGCTCCAGACGTCCCAACCACCGAGTGAATCTGCTGAAATAGTATTACATGGAGAAACCGTGGTCCTTACTCCTGGAGCAGTAGTCATAGCAGCGATTACCTCATGCACAAATACTTCAAACCCGGCGGTTATGCTTGGGGCAGCCCTGCTGGCAAAACACGCTGTAGAAAAGGGTCTAAAGGTTCCTCCTTGGGTGAAAACTTCACTCGCACCAGGGTCAAAGTCAGCCGCACATTACCTTCAATCCTCACAGTTGATGCCCTGCCTTGAAACCCTCGGGTTTCATATTGCAGCGTACGGATGCACTACCTGCATCGGAAATTCAGGCCCTCTGCATCCGGAAGTGGAACATGCCCAGAAAACCCACAACCTTCCGCTGGCGGCGGTGCTTTCAGGCAACAGAAACTTTGAGGGAAGAATACATAGCAGTGTATCAGACTCATACCTTATGAGCCCGATGCTTGTAATCGCCTATGCCCTTGCCGGCACCGTTGCTATTGATCTGCACCGTGACCCCTTGGGGACAGACCAGCATGGAAACAATGTCTTTCTCCATGATATCTGGCCTGACCCTGAACAAATAAGGCGCCTCATTTCAGATCACATATCAGAGGAAACCTTTACATCACAGTATGCGGATATATTCACAGGGGACAAAAAATGGAATGATCTTTCATCACCCGCAGGGGCAGTCTTTTCTTGGGATGCAGATTCCTCATATATTGTACAGCCTCCCTTCTTTAAGCAGTTATCAGAAGAAGAGGAACCATTATCGGCCATACATCATGCCCGGGCCCTCCTTGTCCTTGGAGATTCGGTTACTACCGATCATATAAGTCCTGCAGGTAATATCGATCCGACATATCCTGCAGGTACATATCTCAAGAGCCTTGGAATTGATGAGGATGCATTCAACTCATACGGGTCCAGGCGGGGCAACCATGAAGTAATGGTACGCGGAACGTTTGCAAATACTCGAATTCGGCAAGTGCTGACTAGTCCGAAGACAGGAGGTATCACTAAAATACTGCCCCAGGGAACCATCGCCTACGTCTATGATGCTGCTGAGGCATACAAATCAGCAGGAATACCGTTAATCATCCTTGCTGGAAAGGAGTATGGGACCGGATCCTCACGGGACTGGGCAGCAAAAGGAACCAGGCTGCTGGGAGTGAAGGCTGTCATTGCCAAATCATTTGAACGAATTCATCGAAGTAATCTTGTCGGGATGGGCATCCTTCCTCTGACCTATGCCGAACACAGCAGCAGAAGTACGTTAGGCCTTACAGGTCAGGAACTGTTTACTGTCAAAATTGAAGGTCCATTGATTCCAGGTCAGGAACTTGAAGTTGAAGCGCAACGCCCTGACGGGTCAATTAAGTCTTTCCCTGTCTGCTGCAGACTTGATTCACCTATCGAAGCTGCATATTTCCGTCATGGCGGGATTCTTCCATATGTACTGAAAGAGCTGTTTTTCTAAATGTACGGCATTCCGAGGACCAACATAAGTCCTCGGAATGCCTGCCTTGTCACGACAGCTTAGCAGCTATCTCTGCAAGATGTTTCCCCTGGAATTTAGCAGCGGCAAGCTCATTTTCGCTGGGCATCCTTTCTCCCTGGGCACCAGTGATAGTTGAAGCACCGTAGAATGATGCCCCTGAAACTTCGTCTATCCCGCCAAGGCCCTGGAAGCTGCCTGGAAGACCTGTTATCACCATACCGTGATGCAGAAGCACTATATGTGCAGAGAGAATTGTGGATTCCTGTCCTCCATGCTGCATAGCGCTGGATGCCATGACTGATGCAGGTTTTCCGATAAGTTTTCCTGCTGCCCATAATCCACCTGTTGAATCAAAAAACGCCTTCATCTGGGCACTCATGTTCCCGAAACGTGTTGGTATTCCAAACAAAATTCCATCAGATTCTTCAAGAACCTCTGGAGAAGCAATCGGTATGTCCTTAAACTGCTTTTGAGCTTCAAGAGCTCCCATCTTCTCTAATACATGTTCCGGCAAAGTTTCAGCAACCCGTTACAGCTTCACCTCTGCTCCAGATACCTGAGCTGCTCCTTCTGCGGCGGCTTTCGCCATCTCATACATATGACCGTACATAGAATAAAATATAATGGAAATTTTCATATAATCCTCCTCATCCAGTTTTTTAGTTTCTTTGCTCTGTCCCCAGAATTTTCAATATTCTGGACAATTCATCTATTTCCTGATCCGTCAACACGGATATGCTTGTGACAATCGCATCTGCAACATTGGGAAAAGTTTTTGCAATTAATTCACTGCCCTCCTGGGTCAGCTGAATGTTTTTTATTCTCCTGTCCCGTTCATCTGGAACTCGTTTCACCAGTCCGGCTTTTACCAGGTTATCTATAACAAAAGTTAAATTTCCTGTGGAAGAAAGAATTTTTTCAGCAATCACATGCTGCGGCAGCGGCCCATGGAAAAACAGGGCCTCAAGGACTGCAAACTGGCTCATTGTCAGCCGTTCTGGAAGCGGATTTTTTGATGCAATTCGTCTTTCAACACTGCTCACACTTCTTCGCAGCTTGATATACAAATCAAGTACTTTTTTTTCCCGTTCTGTGCTCTCCCAAACTCGTTTCATATATTCCGCCTATTATTCCATATCAAACTATTAGATATGGAATAATATATGCATAGACAACGCTTCAGTCAAGCTGATTATGAAATTTCAGTTATTCTTCTTTTCCAGTTCCTGAAGAACCTGCACCGCATCCTGATACCCCTGGGCAATTAAACCGGGTATCTGCTTTGTATCAACAGAGTTGTATTCTGAAAGGCTCGGTGTGATCATTGTTATTCCTTTATTGTTGGAAAACTGCTTTGTGTCACCTGAAAGGGCGAAAGCAAAACTGTTGATGAGAACTTCAATAATGCTTTTAGGACGGCGGTGTGCATGCCTGGTCATTAAATCCACGCCGATAATCGGGGTAACCCCGAGTTCATTCAGTACCTGAACCGGAACATTCTCACAAATTCCCCCGTCAACCAGCAGTCTCCCATCAAGCTCCACCGGCTCAAAAATTCCCGGAATGCAGGTGCTGGCCATAATAGCTGGGGCAACTTCACCGGATGAAATCACCACTCTATCCCCGTTTCCGATGTCAGCTGCAACCATATAGAGAGGTATTTCTGCATCTTCGAATCTAACATCACCAATCATATCTATGATGGATTCCCCGAGCTTCTCATTTGAAAGCAGGCCCATCCGTGAAAAGCTCAGTCTAGCTGCTTTCAGCCAGCTGAGATTGAGGGCAATCTCTTCAACTTCTCTCCAGTCTTTTCCAAACGCAACAAGTGCTCCAACAAGCGACCCGATACTCGTTCCGCTGATATGGGTAATTTCATAATCATATTCCTCGAAAGCACGAAGAACCCCGACATGTGCAGCACCAAGCACTGCACCGCCGCCAAACGCAACACCGATCTTCTTTTTCATGTTAGCCGCTCCCCATTGTGCTTAGTGCTTACAGTATACCAGCAGACATACATACATCCAATGCTAATTACTGCTTTCTGCAGCCTGCTGTTCAATTCCTGCTCTGTTCCGAAATAAAAGTATGGTCAATGAAACAACACAGACGATACTGAGGCTCAATCCCATTGCAGTAAATGCCCACGAAAACCCGACACCATCAATAACCCTGCCAAGAATAGGCGTCAGTATTCCGCTGCCCTCCATACCTGCAAAGTAATAGATCCCAAGGATAGTTGATTTCCATTTCAGCGGAACATATGTCACAAAATAGGTCTCCGAAACAACCATTCTGGAAAACATCACAACAGCTTGAAACACCATAATCACTGCAAGAACAATCCAGCTCCTGGTTATTCCCAGCAGCATGATTGCAGGACCGGAGAGAACCGCCAAAAATATAAACATTGACCGTGATCCAAGCTTATCAACAACTCCTCCGCTTAATGGTGCTGCTATCATCCCGGCAAAAAAGTACAGTGACAGAAATAAAGCCGATCCTGTTTGACTCACTCCAAGACCGTCAATGCTGAACATAGGAATAAATGCAATGACTGACCCCAAAACAGCCCCAATGGCTGACGAAATAACAAGAAAGACAATAATTTCCCCAAATGGTCTCTTTACAGAGGTACCTGAAGCGTTTTGGGATTTTGATGATTGCGCATGGTTCTTGACAGAAATATGAAATACTCGCAAAAGCATAAATAGGATAATACCGAATATAAAAACCGGTATTGAAATAGTGATGAAGGATCCTCTCCACCCGAAAAACCCGGCAATAAACACTGCTGCAAGGGGAGAGACAAGATGACTGGCGCTTCCTCCCACAATGTGAAGTCCTAATGCCTTGCCCCGCTGCGAGGGTTCCACTGACGCTGAAACCAGCGGAGAAGCTGAAGGATGGTATCCCCCTCCAGCAATTCCCATGAGGGCAAGAAATACCAGCAGTCCGATATAGGTGCCTGAGAACCCAACTAATGCTCCTGCCACAGCTACTCCTGAGATGCCGAAAAACAGAAGATACTTCGCCCCGACGCGGTCTGCTATCCAGCCAGAAGGAAGCTGTGCCAGCCCGTAGGAGATGGTAAATGCTGAAGCAACTCCTCCAGCTTGTGCATAGGTCAGATCAAAGCTGTCTCTGATCATGGGAAGCAGGGGCACAATAATTGAAGTAAGGAGATGATGAAAAAAGTGAGCGCTTACAAAAAATAGAATGAACATGTATGAACGTTTATTTCCCATTGCCTTTTCCTTGGTAAATCATATAAGAATTGTAAATGTGAGTCCATTGATTTGACACTCAATTTACACCAATGTATACTTTCCTTCTTGAAAAGGGATATGAAATGGACAAAGAACGGGAAACAAAGACCACTCAGCTCATGATGACAGTAGGAGCAGTTCTCTGCATAGCTGCTGCGGTCCTGTCATTTTTCATCGGTTCCTTTGAAGGAATTCTTCATATTGCTGTTGTTGCACTTCTGCTGGTCTGCACATTTGGCGGCATCCTTCTGGTAGGGTTAGGAATCAGATCGGAAAAAAAGAAATCCCCGTAACACCAAAGGAGTGTCTGGGACAGTCAGATTTTTCCTAAGCAGACAATTAAGTGACGCAGTTCAATGCTTACGTACAGATGGGCGTTTCGGCAGCAGCATCGCGGAAACGCATGATACAAGAAAAGCCCCCAATGCAAACACTATGGACCAGTAATATGAGCCTGACACATCCCGCAGATATGCACCGACATAGGTTCCGGTAAACGGCCCGATTCCCATAACAATCATTGTGGCAATACCCCAGATTTTTCCAAGGCTTTTTTTCCCGAAGTATGCTCCTGCATACCCAACAACTCCGCCGGGGACAATAGCCCAGTACACAGCAAACAGGACCGCAGCAGCATAGGACGGTGCAGCAGCATGCCCTGACAACAGCAGCCCTCCACAGGCTGCAGCACCAATTAGAGGACCTGCAGCCAGCATGATCTTCCGGGCATGCAGTTCACTGCCCATGGTACGCACTAAGCTGTCGGAAATTCTTCCGGCAAGAGGCATGGCAATAATACCGGTTATCCCGATGACGCTGTATGCAGAAACTGCTGCATCTCTGCTCCAGGCAAGGTCCTCAGTCCAGAAACTTACTATCTGTGTCCAGATAAGAAACTCTCCCATCATGCTTGTCAGGAAAAGAAGTATTACCACCCAAATCGTCATGGCAGTGAATGCCTGTTTTACTCCCCAGTCCCCTTCTCCGGAACTGGGGGACAGAGCGTATTGACTGCCCGCCGCAGAAATGCCGTAATGCTCAGGGGCATGCTTTGAAAAAAACCAGGCTGCAGCAAGAGCTGCTCCAACTATTCCTGCAAGAAATATCATAGCTGTATTCCATGTACCCCGAGCAAGAAGATGCCTCATAAGAAAAGCCAATGCAAACTGAGAAATCGGCGCCCCGCAGAATGCCAAACCCCAGCTCCTGGCATAGGTGTTTCCGGTAAACCAGGTACGGACTGTCACTGTTGCAGCTACCCAAAGCATACCGGTAGCTATTCCTGTTACGATTCCAAAGAACACCACATATGCTGCATACCCCTCCAGCAAAGCAGTAAGCAGCAGTCCAAAAAAGCCAAATACAGCTGCGATGCCGTAGACGATTTTGGGTCCGTACCTGTCAAGCAAATATCCGCTGACAAATGCAGTCAAAGCATAGCTGAGCATCATGAGGGAATACCCAAAAGACACCTGGGTCTGACTCCACCCTGAAGCTGCAGCTATTGGGTCCTTCAGGACAGCAAATGTTGCTCTGACCCCGAACAGGGCGAACACAGCCATCCATGAAGAGAAAAGGACCTGAACAGAGTTTCTGTTGTATATACTCATTTGTCCGGTCATAGTACCGCAGCATTGCGGATTTTCCAAGATAGAACAATTGAATACAATACTTTTACAGTTCATCCCTTCCAGGGTTGACTTCAGTTTATGGAGCATTACAATAGAATAGAAGTTAGTTTTCATGATTGGATACACGAAAAAACCATAGAGGAGGAAATTTCTATGCCTGAGTTTGGACATCCATTTCAAGTAAAGAACAGTGACCGCATGCTTACCAAGCAGGAACTGGTCAGAGCAATCAGAATGATGATCGCCGCTGAGTATGAAGCAATCCAACTGTATCAGCAGCTGGCTGAATCAACAGATATTAAGCTTGCACAGGACGTACTGATTGATATCGCAGACGAGGAAAAAGTACATGCAGGAGAATTTCTGCGGCTTCTGAAGGAACTTGATCCAGAGGAAGAGAAGTTTTATCAGGAAGGATATCGCGAAGTGGAAGAGGAATTTCTTGGCGGATCTTCACAGCAAGATTCTGATGGAAGCGGACTGGGGATTGGAAGCCTCAAGAAATAAGGAGAAGATGATGGATCTTTTAAAACGTGATTTAGCACCTATCAGCAATAAAGCATGGGAAGAGATAGATACCCTAGCAAAGGAAACTCTTTCTGCCAGCTTATCAGCAAGAAAGTTTTTGGATGTCAGCGGGCCCCATGGAGTAAGCCATACCAGCGTAAACATTGGAAAACTGCATGTCCCGAAGAACCAGAAAAGCGATGTGCTCTACGGAGTGTATTCTGTTCAGCCCTTGGTTGAAACAAGAATCCGTTTTTCATTACCCACTTGGGAACTGGATAATATTGAACGGGGAGCAAAGGATGCTGACTTGGATTCCCTGGTTGATGCTGCAAAAAAAATTGCTGCATTTGAAGAACAAGCAGTCTATTTTGGATTTGAAGAAGCATGCATGGCCGGATTAACACAAATTGCCGAAAAATCAAGCATCGAAACTGATCTCACCCAGGACGGAGTTATTGATGCAGTCTCTGCATGTATGACTCAGCTCATTTCAGAAGGTATTGATGCACCGGCAAACCTGATCGCAGGCCCGAAGCTTTGGAATTTTCTCGCCCGAAGCGCTCCAGGCGGCTCCCTTAAATCACAGATTGAGCGCCAGATTTCCGGCAAGGTCATATTTGCTCCTTCCATCGAATCCGGGTTCCTTGCTGCTGAAAGGGGAGGAGATTTTGAATTAGTAATTGGTCAGGACTTTGCCATCGGATATCATTCACACACCACCGAAAAAGTGGAACTGTTTCTTATGGAGTCCTTCGCCTTCCGGGTTATTACCCCGGAAGCAGTTGCAGGACTGAATATCCGCTGATGCAGGAATATACTCATTGTCTAAAAAGGGCTCCTTCTTAGGAGCCCTTTTTTGTATAACCTGTCTTTTTCCAGTTGTCGTTTTTGCCTTGTGTATTTGTAATAATGTATTTATAATCACAATGTTCGTATATTTATACAATCCAAATAACAACACAGTCCAGGGAGGAATCATGTCAGAAATCAGCAGTAAAGAGATGGTCAAGTTTTATGCAGGGAATGCGCTTCCATTGGAGCTTCATAAAGTCCGGGTGGTTCAGAAACTTCACCTTCAGCCTATTGAGCAGCGATACCGAGCATTGCAGGAAGCAGGGTATAACTCATTCCTACTTACTACCCAGGACACCTATTTGGACATGCTTACCGACTCCGGCTGCAACGCCATGAGCGACAGGCAGACTGCAGCAATGATGCTTGCCGATGACGCCTACGCAGGGTCCCAGAGCTATCTCCGTTTGGAGCAGCGGGTACAAGATATATTCGGCACAAAGCTGGTTCTCCCCGTACACCAAGGAAGGGCTGCAGAAAATATTATCTCCCAGGCTTTTGTGCGTAAGGGTGACCATATTCCCATGAATTATCACTTTACTACCACCAAAGCTCATATTGAGATTAACGGCGGAACTCTTCATGAGATATTTACCGATGAAGCCTTAAAAATTAAGAGCAGCCATCCCTTCAAAGGCAATATTGACATCAATAAGCTTAAAAACATCATTGAAACATACGGAGTAGAAAAAATTCCGTTTATTCGTTTGGAGGCTTCAACGAACCTTATCGGCGGACAGCCCTTTTCCATGAAAAATATGCGGGAAGTCAGAAGCATTGCCGATGAACATGGGCTGATGATTGTGCTTGATGCAAGCCTCATTGGGGAAAACGCCTATTTCATCAAGCAGAGAGAGGATGAGTATAAAAACGCTGAAATCAGTACAATCCTCAGGGAAATGGCCGACCTCTCTGACCTGATTTACTTTTCAGCGAGAAAGCTCAGCTCGTCACGGGGAGGGATTATCTGCACAAATGATGAAGGAATCTATGACAAAATGAGAGATATGGTACCGCTTTTTGAAGGATTTCTCACCTACGGAGGTATGTCTGTTCGAGAGATTGAGGCAATGGCCGTGGGACTTGAAGAAACCCTTGATGACCAGATGATCTGCCAGTCACCGTCATTCATAGAATATTTCGTAGAAAAGATTGATGAGCTCGGCATCCCCGTGGTAACCCCCGGCGGCGGCTTGGGAGCTCATGTTGATGCAAAGGGATTTCTGTCACACCTCCCTCAGGAGCAGTATCCCGCAGGAGCTTTGGTAGCAGCATTTTACCTTGCCTCAGGCATTCGAGGCATGGAGCGGGGAACCATATCAAGTGTTCGTGATGAAACCGGTAATGACATTTTAGCCGATATAGAGCTGATGCGGCTTGCATTTCCAAGAAGGGTGTTCACGCTGTCACAGATTGAATACACAATTGACAGACTCAGATGGCTGTATGACAACCGGCACCTCGTCGGAGGTCTTGAGTGGGATGCAGAGCCCAGACTGCTGCGGTTTTTTCTTGGAAAGCTCAAACCAATCGGTGACTGGCCGCAGAAACTGATGGAAAAATTCCGTAATGATTTTGGCGACAGCCTATAAAACATTTCATATCCCCTGCAGCATCAGCAGGGGATGAAATCCTGTGATGCTGGATCCGACTCCTTCAGATCAGAAAACAAAAATACATTCTTCACTCAAAGTTTTTTCTCATAAGTCTTACTTCATATGCCATATTGCTTGCCCCGGTAAGATGTGTACGATTAGTGCTGAAGGGATTCTCTAAGGGACTATCTATCCCCCCGAGGATATGTCCGATGACAAAATCATCTTCAGGTATTTGGTTCAGTAAAATCACCCCGTTACTGCTTACCGCCAGGTTGGGATTTACCAGGAATTCTGCACTTGCTCCAAGGAATCCCGGCATC